>NZ_JBNKPP010000172.1:0-16013 GCF_050295395.1 Agarivorans sp. | reverse complement strand
AGTGACCGATGCGGGTTCTCGCAAGATAGTTGGGCATCACTTGAGTGAAGACATGAAAGCAAACAACGTAGTGAAAGCCCTGAAAATGGCGGTTAGGGATAAGCGCTATATAGCTAATGCGGTGCACCACTCAGACCGAGGTGTCTCGTCCTGAAATTGGTTGATAAACAAGCAATAAAAAGCCAGCGTTATGCTGGCTTTTTAATGATAGTGAGTTCGATTAGCCTAATACGACTTCGACCTGGTGCTCACCTTCAGCCATGATAGGTAGGACTTGCCCTTCGATGGCGCTGCCGTTAAGCGTGATGCTGGCTACACCCTTGCTAATACCTTTAGGATTGCTTACTTTAATGTTGTAAGTGGCTCCGCGGTAGCGGCGGCGTACGCTGTATTCTGGCCACGCCTTAGGAATACAAGGGTCAATTTCTAAGCCTTTTAAGCCGGGCTTAATCCCTAATATGTATTGGGTTCCTGCTACATAGGTCCAGCTAGAGGTGCCAGATAGCCAAGCATTACGTCCCATACCAAACTGTTTGTGTTCTTTACCCAAAATATTCTGTGGGTAGCAGTAAGGCTCAGATTGGAACACATCTAAGTTATCGTTATGGAAGGCTGGGTTAATTTGATTGTAGTACTCAAAGGCACGGTCACCGTTGCCGGCGATGGTCTCTGCCATCATTACCCAAGGGTTGGAGTGCAGGAAGATACCGCCATTTTCTTTGGCTCCTGGTGGATAAGTACTTACCCCGCCAAGCTTATGATCATAACCGTTGTAGCCGGGGCCAGATAGCATAATGCCATATTGGGTATTGAGTTTGTTATTGACGGCATCTAACCCGGCTAGCATTCGGTCCCCCTCTGCAAAGCCCGAAATGACGGGCCATGATTGACCGTTAGTATATAAGCTGCCATGGCTATTTTTATGTGAACCAATCGGCTCGCCTTGTTCGGTGAAGTAGCGAACCCACCACTCGCCGTCCCAAGCATGCTGATTTACCCTTTGTTTCATCTCTTGGTAGTAGTTAGTAAGTAACTCGACCGTGGCTTGATCTTCTAAGGCCTGGGCAATGTCTAACAACTCCTTCAGCGCTTTACCGAATAAGTTAGCGACAAATAATGATTCGGCACCTGTGGGTAGGTTAACGGTATCATTCCAGTCGGCAAAGCCAAGTAAAGGTAAGCCATGTTGGCCAACGTTATTCCAAGTGAAATCAACCGCTTTAAGTAAGTGTTGGTAAACACTGGCTGTTGGGCGATCAGCTAATTCCAAGGTTTTACTGTAGTAGCTGATAGGTTTGTTTAAGAATTCCAGATCGCCGGTTTCTTTGAGATACTGCGCTACCGTTAAGACGATCCATAGGTGGTCGTCACCATAGTAGTCTGGGCAGTCGGGTTCTTCGCGAGAGTCACCTTCGTTGGCTTCCATAGTCAGCGGGAAGTACTGGTGCATCGCCGAGCCATTTTCAAGCTGAACCGACAATAAGCGCTCGGCGAATTCGCGAGCTTCTTCAGGCATGTGAGCCATTACCCCAATTAAATCTTGCGATGAATCGCGGAAGCCGATACCACGAGCTCCATAGCCTAATTGGTAGAGAGACAGGTAGCGTGACCAGTTTTTGGTGGTATGACACTGACGCGGATTATGCACGTTAAGCATCGAGTTCATGGAACTGTCTGGGGTATCTACCTGCATCACTTGTAGGTAGTCTTCCCAGAATGTGGCGAGCTCAGCAAAGGCTTGATCAGCCGCTTGTTCGTCACGATAAAGCGCAATGCTGTCGGCTGCATCTTGCAGGCTGTCAGCTTGGCCTAATTGGGTAATCACTCGTTGGCTTTGCCCTGGTGCTAACTCACCTAGTTTGATTAGCATGGCAGCAACGTTGTCACCTCGGTCACATTCTGAATTGCTCAGGCTATCTTCCATTAATGATAGCGGTTTGGCCCAAGAACCAAATTCGTTTTCGCCTAAGAAGGCTCGGCGATCTCCTTCCCAAGAATCCACTGGAAGGTTACAACTCACGTAGTTAACCGCAATATCGCGTTTCATAAAGGCGTATTGTTCTAACACCAAGTGCCCGGTAGCTTCTGGATGGGCTTTTAGGGTCATAGTTTGAGGAACCCAATCGGCATTCACTAATTGTTTTAAGGCGTCAAAGTGAGTGAATTCATAGACCGGTGCTAGGTCAACTTGCTGGCTTTGTGAGCTCACGTTGGTGACTTTAATGTCTTGTAGCAAGGTAGTTGAACCCTTAGGAACAAATACTTTGATGTCTATTTCTAAGCCTTCCGCCACTACTCGCCAGCGGGTGTAAGAAAGGCCGATGCGACACTCGAACTCATCTGGCTCGGTTAAGCAAGGAGTGAAGAACGGAGAAAATAGCTGATAACCTTGCTCCGTTTTGCGGCGAACATAAATGCTTGAGCCTTTAAAATCTGATTGAGGCTGTTGGGCAATGTATTTGGTGATGCGGTTTAAAGCCGGATCTTGTTTACAAACTAGGGTACCGCCGGTGGTATCAATGATGCCGCCGAAGTCTAGGGTTCCTACATAGTTAGCCCATTTTATCGGCGTTTTCGGCGTAGTTAGTACATATTCTTTGTTTTGGTCATCAAAGTAACCGTATTGTTTGCTCATATTAACCTCTAAAATGTTATGCTGAATGCTGCTCTGCTTGGGGATGTTGCGTCGCCAAAGGCAGAGAAAAAATCATGCCCGGACGGAAGTAACGACCGGCGGTGTATTTCAATCCACTGTGGTGAAGTGCATAAAATAAGGCTTTGCTATCCAGTTGCAGCTGCTGACATAGATTGGCGTAGCGCAGTTTAAATTCACTGAGCTGTCGCGGAATATCAGCGGCAATCCGCCCGTCTGGATATAACAAGCCCTGTTGTAACAGCGCCTGATGAAGTTGCTCTGCTTGCTGATTATCTCCATCGCAAAATGCTGAGGCATCGAAACGGCAGCTGGCATTAAAGCCTTCTGGTGCGGCAAAAGGGATGCGCGCATCTTGATAAAGATTGCGGTAGCAAGCCTGTAACAAATCAGCAGCTTGGGACTGCATATTTAGCGCGAGCATGGCGTTAACCAAGGAATATTGCACCCCGACCCATACATCGTGAGCTTGGAAGTTACCCCACTCTTTGGGCTGCCCTTCGCGGGTCACCAAGTTGGCTGCACCTACTCGCGCACTGTTTAGTTGGTAATTGTGTCGGTACACGTATTCCAAGCAGCGACGTTGTTGTTGTTCGCTGGCCACGGCTGGTAGCTGCAGCATTCGGCAGTAGCTGTCGGCCAACAATGAGTCGGCAAAACTGTCATCACTATCTAGGTCTAGCTTATTCAGCCATGAGTCTTGCCAGAAATCACCTAGTGCTAATAAGGTGAGTTTACGTAACTGGCGCCACTCTTTCGGGCTAGATTGCTGAGTTGGCCAAGCGTGCTCGCTAGCATGTTGTTGCCATAATGCTTTCACCTCAGCTTCCAGTGAACCCAGTTGTGGCATTTCGGGCTGATCAAGCCAGCGGTTTAGTTGTTCAATCAGCTGTATCGAAGAACAGTTCTTATCGAGGCTAACGTGCTCGGCAAATGGCGCTTTGCTTAAGCTAGCGAGTAGTGCATCACGCTGTTGTGGTTTGATGTCACCAATTTGTAGCGGTGTGATGTAAAAGTGGAAGTAGCCGGCCTGTTCATCCCATAAACAACGATGAAATTGTTGACGAGCACAATGTGCAAGGTCGCGATATTCTTGAGGGATTTTAGCTTTATTGAGCAGTTCAGCAATGCTGGCATAAGCTTCTAAGCTGGCTATCCATAACGAGCCGCAGTACACCGAAATACCATGGGAAGATAAATTATCGAAGGTATCATCAGTACCGCGGGTGAGTGGAAAACACTGGCCCGGTTCAACCATGCTTTGTAGATAGTGCATGGCTGCCTGACAGGCTTCCCAGGATTCTTGTAATAGGGCTTGATCGCCATGAGCACGATAATGACGTAACAACATTAAGATGAATTTAGGCGCTAAGTCCTTCCATTCTTTAACATTGTGCCAGTCATAAGCATCCGGCTTAGCGTCGAAGGGGCTGCCGAGATCGTGAATTACCGCACCGCGCACGGCTCGTGGACCTTCAGTTTTGTCGTTAGGTAAGTCGGCGTGTGGTAAACCTACATGCTCATGGTGGCGACGGATCACTCTATCTTCGGCTAACACGGCTTTGGCGAACTCACGCATCACTGCGCCATCGAGTCTCGGGAAGCACTGTAATAACGAGAATGAACCATAAAAATATACGTCTAGTGAATTAAAGAAGGGGTAGTCGGCACATTCGCGCACTAAAAAGCGATCTTGCTTATCCCATACCGTGGCTTCCGCTAAAAATGATAGTGTGTTTAGCGCTAGGGTGCGGGTTTGGCTTTGTTGTTGTGGCTGCGGACTGATGGCGAGCAAACTAGCCTGTGGCATCAGTTGTTCACCAATGTTTGCTAGAGCATCTTGGATTTGTGGTTCTATGGCTAAGGCTTGTTTGGTAATGGCCAAACAGCGCCCTTCAGCATTAGGGTAGAACTGGGTATATTTTTTCTGGCTAGTGAGACCCGGCAGCTGAATATGCGGAAAATCCAATACTAAGGTAAACAGAATTTCTAGTTGTTCACCAGGCGCGAGCTCGCCGCTAACACAAAGTGCAGCAGAGCTGAGTTCTCGGCCGCTGTATATGCCGCGGTCAACATCACTGCTGAGTCGACCACTGGCTAAGGCTCCTTTAATAATGGCTTCGCCGTTCTGGGTGTAGAAATAGGGCTTGGCACTAATAGTACAGTTCTCGGGGGCCGATACGCTGATGCTACTTTGACCGTCGAAGTCGATACCTGGATTGGCCTTGCCGCCCATTTCAACAGTGCAGTGTTTTAGTTGATCTTGCCAATGATGCAGCTCAGCATGTTGACCATTAGCGACGCGCACGATGGAGCAGGCGGCGTCTTGCATTCCTGGTCGACTCTTTAAGGCTTGGTAGCCAGTCAAGTTCTCTAGGCAACGTACTAAGCTAAAAGCCTGCGCCTGTTTACTCTGGTTATGTAAAACAATACGCGTGTAGCTAACCGGAAGTGCCGCCCAATCTTCTTTATCTGGGACGATTGGGCTGTAATGAAACTTAGTGAGGGTGATGGGCTGCTCACCAACAAATTCTTGCTTGGCTACTGGGTATAAGGCGCTGTAGTTAATTTGCTGGCTCGGCCAGCTGGCGAGGCCTTGATACTGCTTAGCTTCCCAATCGCCGAGTAGCGCGTGTTGTTCGGTTTGCTGTAGACCTAAAGCGCCATCGTAAAAATCGAGCAGCCAACTTACATTAAGCTCTACGCCATGTTTATGTGTAGCCAGTAAATCTAGGGTTCTGCTGGATAATTCAATTTGCCAACGTTGCAAGTTTTGTTGGTTCCATGCATAAAAGTCGGCTTCGTTTACCAGCTGTTGCAGACGCTCAATTTGCTGCTCAATTGACATGTCATCACTGAACAAGGCTTGGCCTGAGGCATCGCTTAACTTAAAGAACTTTTGTTTTTGTTGAAAGTCTCTGGGATGAACCAGTTGCAATTGTTGTTGTTTGGCTGCGCCTTGGCTGAAGTAAAAATCTTCTAAACGAAGGCTATCACGTTGCTGGTCACTCAAATGCAAGCCTGGCAGCATGTGTAGCAAAGGCGTGGTGCCCGCAGGGGTAAAGGTGTAGGCGCTACCAATGCCTCCCAAAGCAATGCCGGTATCTGCTGGGGTAGTGCTTAAAGGCACATACCAAGGCTGGACAAATTCATCTGCCAATCCTGGACTCATTAAGTCACTCACGGTTCCGTGATAACTGGATTGGGCAGTATAACGATGCAACATGGATTCAACCTCTTTAAGTTAGTTACGCGTGTAAGCGCTTTCATGTTGACATGTTAACAGTTCATTTAGTCCTGTTTAGCCTGTGAATTTGAAATAGTGATCCGCTTCAATAAAAGAATTTATAACAGGAAAGCTATGAAAGATCCGCGTGAATAGGGGCTTGGTGCGATCTAGTGATAAGTCTGCAGCAGATTAAGTTGAGTGATTTGACCGTTAACTCTAAGGCGTTGATTTCCAGTTTGCTTGGGTTATTGCTGGTTATGAAAACGGCAATAATAGAGGGGGAACGAGTTGTTCGGTTGCTTGATCGGCGCGCAGAGGCGTAAAAGGTATTGCCTAAAGTGGCGTAAACTTAAACAGTTAGCTATTAACTTGCCCTTTTAAGGCCCAAATAACCTTATTTATGTCATGGAAATGATGGTTGTATCGGATAAATTTGATTCATCTCACATTGCTTAACTTTTGTAAAAAAAGAGTCGCTGTGAAATTTCATTGTCAAAAGTAATAAGCGGTAAAAGGATTTTAAATGATAGTAAATTTCTTTTTTTTCAATAAGTTATTTATGTAATCGCTTACTTGGTTTAAGGGGGGGTAATGGAATATTTCATGAAATGTTTCTTGGGAAATTACTGTTAAATGTGATCGGAACTATTTGGAAACGCTTTCAAGGGTGATACTCGTCACTTAATTATCCTATTTTGGACTCTATACTTTGCTCCTGTGACCTATTGGTCATTTATATAAAAAGATTCTAATAAAAATTCAAGATTCATACGGAGTTGAATAAAATGAAAATGAAAGCGCTTACAATTGCAGTCGCTATCGCTTCTGCAGCTACCTCTCTTAGCTCATTTGCTGGTACCCCTAATTTCTCTGGTTATGGTCGTTATGCTTTTGAAGCATCTCAAGACCAACTTCAAACAATCAAAGGTGACTTTGGTGTGATTAACGGTGTAGGCCGTTTAGGTAACGAAGGTAACTGGATGGAGTGGATGCTTAGCCAAGGTTTTGAAAACGGCGATGCTAAGTTTGATATGAACGTGATGATTAACACTCCTGGGTACTCTCCAACTTGGGGTGATACTATCGGTTTGGCTCAGTTCTACGGTGGTGGTAAAGGCATTTTCGCTTCTCAACCTGACGCTTATATTTGGGCCGGTAAACGTTTCTACGGTCGTGAGCAAGGTGGTTTGAGTGACTACTACATGCTAAGTGCAGACGGTACCGGTGCTGGTGTTGATAACTTAAACGTTGGCTTAGGTCAGTTAGACATCGGTTGGACACAAGCCGGCAATGGTGCTTTTACCTCTAATAACGGTACCGTAAACATGCTGCAATTTCACTGGCATGACATCGCTGTGTCTGAATCTGCTAAGTTAAAATTCCGTTTTAACTACGCTTTTGCTGTAGGTACTGATGAATACACTGATGGTTTTGCTAATGACACTGCTCTCCAAGTATTCGGTGCTTATCGTCAGAACTTAGACAATGGCTGGTTCCAACTAGCGGCTCGTTATGAAACTGACGCTGCAGCGCTAACTATTTCTAACTCTGCTGGTCACAACTGGTCTAACGTTAAAGATGTAGACGCAGAAAGCTACGGTGTATTCCTTGATGGTGCGGTGAACTTTGGCGAAATGACTGCCATGGAATACAACGCTAACTGGTTGAAAATTGAATGTACTAACGCTACAGAAACTTGTGATTGGGCAGAAAATAGTGAATACAGCTTCGCGGTTCGTCCTCAGCATCACTGGAATGAGTACATGGCAACAGCAGTTGAAGCTGGTTACCAATCTACAGAGCGTGACGGTATAGGCAGCGACGCTTGGAAAGTGACCTTGTCACAAAACTTCCAAGTAGGTCACTTCATGTGGTCTCGCCCAGTAGTTCGCTTCTATGCGGTAACTGGTGAAGTGAAAACTGACAACCAAGAAACTGTTGATATTACAAAAATTGGCGCAATGGTTGAAGCTTGGTGGTAAGCCGAGTCAAGCCGCGTTATGCTGAGTACTTCTTATAGTACTTAGGCAATAAGTGGGCGCCGCTGGTCGGCGCCCATAGTAAAGAGGTGAGATGTGAAGAAAGTTTTTGCGCTAGTGGTTGCTTGTGGCATGCTTAGTGCCTGTTCTGGTTCGGGTGAACAACGTCCTTTAGAAGTCACTGATCCATTTAGAACCTGGGGTACACAATTTGTCGATGAAGCCAAGATTGCCGGCAAATTAGCTAGTGGAAATGTGGCGGTTAAGCAAGCCAATCAGTTGCAGTATCAGCTGTTGTCTGTTGACAGAACCAATCGAATTGATGTGACAGAGAAGTCACCTGTTGTGGCCTTCCCCGAAGGACGTTCTTACACTGCAGCGTTGTTGATCCCTGAAAATATTTCACAATTTACTTTTCATTTAGACAGTATTGTTAGCCGTACTGTATTCGTTCCAACAGTGGTGTTTTACGATCGTGGGTTAAACGAAGTGCTACGTATCGAAGAAACCCATTTGGACCGAGATGGCTTTTTAAGTATGGAGCAACAGCTTACGCCGCAGCAAGCGCAGCAAGCTCGCTATATTCTGGTGTACAGCAAAGCCACAGAATTTGGTGGTAAAACCGAACTGATCGACCCCAAAGTGGTTTACGAAGAGAAAACTGGCGGCGGCTTGCCCCCAGCCTTTAAGTATTACAGCAAGCATTCGCCAATTGGCAATTTGGATATTCGCTTCAGCAACGTGATGTATAGCTCATCCATGGTGAGTGTTGCTGGAACTCAAAGTAATTATCAGGCTGTTGAAGCAACTCCAGTAGTTGCAGCGTCAACAGTGACCGCTACCGCCGCTCAGCCAAGCAAGGCGCTTGATGTAGAAATGCTCGGTGATACCGAAGCCTTCTACTTAGAGCAGATAACTAAGGCGGTAGCAAAGAATGACCTCTCTAGGGCCTTAAACCTAGTGGAGGAGGCAGAGCGAGCCGGTTCTTCAAAAGCGCAAGCCCATTTTATGCAGCAATTGAAGTTACAGCAGCAAAAGTAGTGCAACACTAAAGTGTTTTTTCTAATCCCTGACTTTCAGCGGCGTTTATCGCCGCTTTTTTTTGTCTAATTCACCGCCAAATTGTTCATAGTAAATTCACTGTCGTTAAAAATTAGCTGGGTTTTATCGCGGCCTTGCTGGTGATTTAAATAACCAGCTTGGCGCAAGGCCAGTACATACATTGCTAGTTTGTCTTTAGCCAGTAGTTGGTCGCTGGCATCAATATCGAGGTTCAGCTCTAGGTAGCGAAGCAATTGTAGAGGGCTATGTAGTTGGCTGAGTTGCAGAGGTAGTAGCTTAGCTTGACCACTCAATTTGACATCTCCTTGAAGCTGCAAACTTGGATAGTTGGCGTCGAGATCTACCGCGAGCTGCTGGAATTGCCAGTCTAGACCTTCGGCAAAGGCCTGTTGCAGCAAACTGTCAAACTGCGCTTCATTAGCTTGTTGTTGTTTCGCTTCGGCGAGAGCTACTAGGTCTTGCATTGGCATACCGCCAAGTTGGGATAGGACGAGTAAGTTGTTTATGGTTAGTTGCTGCTGCTGTTGTTGCAAGGACAAATGTTGCAGATTTAAGTCCAGTGTTACATAGGCTTTTTGTTGCTGTTCGCTCAGCTGATGCTTAGCGCTGAAATGCCGTAAAGAGAATTGTTCGGTGGCTTGCTTAAACTGGATATCCAGCGCGTCAACTGACCAAGTGGCGGCATCAACAAGGTGCCAGCGTTGGCGTTGGCTAAATTGTTGCTGCATGCTCACTCGTCCGAGTTTGACGCTATCTCCTAGAGCTTGCTTGTCCTCTAAGTGCATGCCTTGCCAAGTTAAACGTAGCTCACCCTGTTGAAAGTTCAGGTCACTGCGGCTACTCACTTGGAGTGGCTCAACAGTTAACTCGGTGTGTTCATCTTGGTGATGAAAGGCGTCGATACTCAGCTGCTGGCGCAGTGTTTGGCTGAGCAAATTGGCTTGCCACTTTCCTTGGTGGGCTATTTCATCGAGTTGCCAGTGCTGTAGCCACTGCTGATAGCTGCCCTGCGTGGGATCGAGTTGCCATGTACCGCTGAGATAAAAAGGTAGCACCGTCACCTGATGACTCAGATGTAGCTTTAGCACGTCGTCGCTAAGGCCAAAATCTTCGGCGTCTAATCCTAGTTCACTGAGCTTGACTTGGACGAGCCAGTGTTCTTGGTACTTCCAACCATTAGCGCTGGGCTGCTCAAGCTGAAAGCGCCAAGCGCTTTGCTGCTGCAGGTGAGCGAGCTGTTGTTTGAGCTGGGCTTGATATTGCTGATAAGTAAAGTATTGACCAGCCAGCGCGAGTAGGCTCACCATCGCTAAAGCAAAGGCCGCTTTTTTTAACATGGACTCGTTCCCAGTTTGCCGAAGTTAAAGGGTATTCTATATCTAGTGCGGTACAATGGTAAGCGTTGTCTCGTGCCGTTGATGATAGTGGGGGCATCGACCATGGCCCAATTAAGCTCACGTTATAGCGGGCCAATTGGTATTGTTTGTTGGAGTATTGTTACGTTTGTGTGCATTATGTAGCACCTGCTTTGCTTATCAAGCAGGGCTTTGTTCATGCATAATTGGTTTGAGTATCAAGTCTGTAGCGCTAACTTGGGCTCAGTAATTCTATTATCTAGCAAACGGAGTAGCTATGATGCAGGTAATTTGTCCGCACGCCTCGGGAGAAATGGATAAATATTATCGGTTTCGCTGGGAAGTGTTGAATAAACCCTTACAACTTCCTTTAGGTAGTGAACGTGATGCTTATGATGACCACAGCATTCATCGCATGATCCGTGACTCACAGGGAGAACCCTTAGCGGTAGGTCGCTTGTTTCTCAGTGACCATAAAGAGGCTTTGATTCGCCATGTGGCGGTGTCTCCTGAGCAACGTAAGAAGGGCCTGGGTACCTTATTAATGATGGCCTTAGAAGAAGCGGCTCATGAAGAAGGTGTGAACCGCATTGTAGTGAATGCACGGGGCGATGCTCAGGCTTTTTTCAGTAGCTGCGGTTTTGAAGCGGCGGGCAGCCCCACCTTCGATAAGTTTAAGGTGAAAGTCCAGCAAATGGTTAAGCCACTGTCTGCCGAGCACCGTTTTGTTCGCCAGCCAGCACTGTGTACTGCTTTGCAGCAAATGTTTCAGCAACAAATTCCCTTGAGCGACAAGATGGGGGTGCGCTTGCGCCAGTATACCGGTAAAGAGCTGAGCACTCGTCTTCCCTTGGCTGGGAATGGTAATCCCCATGCTTCTATGTTTGCTGGTAGCATCTACAGTCAGGCAGTGTTGTCGGCTTGGGGAATGATTTGGTTAATGCTGCAAGAGCATGGTTTTGCTGGCGACATAGTGTTAGCCAAGGGTGAAATTAAACACCGCAAGGCGATTTTGGGCGACGCTGACGCTAGCGTGAAAAAAAGTGCCATGAAGGGCAGTTTACTGTCTTTGCTAGAAGGCAAAAAATCTAAAATGACGGTGGCGGTGGAAATCTATGACCAGCAGATCTTAGCTGCTGAGTTTAAGGGCTTCTTTATGATCCTACCTAGCCAATCGGAAGTCAGCTAAAGGCTGCTACTAGTGCTTTGAGTGACGGCGCGATATATTAGCTTAACTAATATATTGTTGCCGTTTAATCAGGAGTGCTTATATGCAGCACCTCTACCGCTTCAGCCTGAAGCAGTTATCTGTATTTGTTTGTATTGCCGAAACACAAAGTGTTAGCGTGGCCGCCCAACAACTGGCGATGACTCAATCGGCGGCTAGCATGGCCTTGAATCAACTAGAAACCGGCTTGGGGCAAAAGCTGTTTGAGCGTCAAGGTAAACGTTTGCGTTTGAATCATTGGGGGCATTGGTTACGCCCTAGAGCCAAGCGGGTGCTAATGGAAAGTCAGCATATTATGCAGGGTTTTGCCGGTCAGCAAGTGATTAGTGGCGAACTGGCCGTGGGGGCGAGTCAAACCATTGCTGAGTATTTTTTGGCTAAGATTATTGCCAGTTTAGACCAAGAATTCCCTGACTTGGTGGTACATCCGCAAATTAGTAATAGTGAAGTAGTATTGGCCGGTTTACTCGATTACCGCCTGCAACTGGGCATTATTGAAGGCCACTGTAACGATAGCCGAATTGCCCAACAGGTTTGGTGTGAAGATCACTTGGTGGTGGTAGCGGGCAAGCAGCACCCTTTGGCAAATTTGCCAGAGGTAAACTTAGCTCGACTTAGCCGTGCTCGATGGGTATTACGAGAAACCGGCTCGGGAACTCGGGATATTTTTAATGGCGCTATTCATGGCAAAATTACTAAGTTGAAGGTGTGGCGAGAATACAGTCATGTGGCCAGCTTGATCGCTTTGGTGGCGGATGGTGCTTATTTAAGCTGCTTACCGCTGCGCAGTGTTGAGCAGGCGATACAAGCCGGTGAGTTAGTGGCCTTGGCGACGCCTGATTTAGACATGCGCCGCAGCTTTAATTTTGTGTGGCGTAAAGACAGTAGCCAAAACCCCTTACGCGATTGTTTTATTGAGCATGCCTGCGCCTTAAGCGCCTCGCTGTCGTCTTGATTTAGTTGCTCGCTGCGAACGAGTAGCGGCATTCAGGGTGTTTGGGAGCCTCAATAAATTGTTGCTGGTTCTGCAGGTAACGGCGTGGCGATAAATAATGGTCGAAGCTGATTTGCGGGGCTGACCAACTGCCATCGCTGGTTTGTACTAAACGCCAGCAGGGCTTGTCACTCACCACCACCTTAAGTTGCTCGAAACGTTGTTCTGCTAAGTCAATTTCACCCGCTACGGTGATTGGATAACGTAAGCCATGCAGTTGCTGTGGTGCTAGGTGCAGCACCCCTTGTTTAATCTCGGCGCTTAGCGCTACATTGGTAAATTGGCTAAGGCCGCGAGGTAAGAGCTTGGGATTGCGCCAAAATACCGGCCAGCCCTTGGCGATCAATGGGCTGGGGTCTTCGAAGTATTGTCGAGGCGTTTCAATGATTTGGTCTAGGGTTATTTCTAAGTCGGCACCAGGCAGTTGCAACAACTGGCTATGCAACTCTAACTCTCCGTCAAGATTTGACCAAAAATCGCTGAGTTTGCCACGTAACTTTCCTGCAAGTTCGACGTCACCCACTAGCTTAAAGTCTGGGTTATCGGCCAGTCTTGCTAGCGGACTAATATCTAGCAACAAACCTGACAACTGTGCCTGCCAAGGTTTATTGGGTTGATCTAACAGGCTTTGTCCTTGCAACTCAAACTGGCCAAGCGGTAATTCCCCGTACAGGTTAAGGTAGCCCAGTTGCTGCTCTGAACCTAAGTCGATACTGCTGTGGCTGAGCACTAAGCCACGAAAGGCAAGTTCAGGCGCTTCCATAAAGACTCGGCTCTGTGGTTGCCAAAGCTGCTCAACGGTTTGCCATTGACCTTGTTTTATCAAGCTAAGCTGGCGTAGTTCTAGGTTTAAGCCATTCGCCGAAAATGGCAGGGTATCGATGTAGGACAACAACTTCACCTGCTGTAAGTCCGCTTGCTCTATATATAATTCCTGTAGTGCTAAAGCGGGTTGGCTGCTCGGTGCGGGCTGTTGCTCCCCCGCTGCGGTTTGCCCATGGTTAGTGGCTGCTGGTTGCGGCAACCAAGTGGGTTGAATGGGGATTTCATTATTAGTTAACAATAATTGATGCAGAGTTAGCGCCCGCTGCTGCCATTGGTAGCTCAGTGCCAGCTCTAATTGCCCCTTAAATAGCTGGCTGCGTAGCGCGTTAATGGTTAATTGCTGATCTTGTAGCTGGCCGCTGGCGGTTAATTCACTGAATTGAAATTGATCTAAATAAAGCTCATCGGCAATAAAGGCAAATTCGCCATGCAGCGCAGCCGGCTGCAACGGCCAAGTGCTTTGCAGCTGATTTAACTCGGCGGTGAGTTTGTTCAATACCAGATTATATCCTTGATATTGGGCCGCTACGCTCACTTGGTTAAGTAGTAGCTTGTTGATGTTAATGTGTTTTAACCAGCTTAAATTGAGTGAGTCTGTGGAGGGCGCATCAACTTCCTCGGGCAGGTTTGCTGAGGGCGTGGCAAAATGTTCGAATTTAAGATTGTTTAAGGCTAATTCCTTAACGGTGAGTTGTTGTTGACTGAGTTCTGCGGCGGCGTAGAAAGAGCCTCCCAGTAGGTCGGCACCGATATGATCAATCACTAACTGCTGTTTGGCATAAGCAAGGCTTAACTGCGGTAATGTTATGGTTTGCCAAGGCGTAACAAGCTGCTGAGCCGAGCCATGCAGAGTAAACTGCCAGTAACTGGCAGCAGCTTGTTGCAGCTCTATGCTTAGATCTTCAATCGCCAGTTCAAGGCGTTCTAGGCGAAAGTTGCCAGCCTGACGCTGCCAAGTAATATCACCATCTTTGGCTAGTATTTGGCCCACTTCAAGTTGCTTAAACCAGTGGCTGCTTTGGCTATCCATTAGTGGTAGGCCGGCGTGACCGGCATTCAATAACTGCTCACTTAGCGCCATTTGAGTGTTATCTAGTACTACTGAATCAAAGCGAATAATTCCCTTAAATAACGGCAGTAAGGCGAGTTTTAGCTCGGCTTGTTTGGCCATTAAGGCGGCCTGATTGGGTTTGGCTACACTGAGATCTAAGACCTGCAGTTGTAGCGGCTGGGTCAGCGACCATTGGCTGCTCGCATAGTTAAGTTGCCAGTCACTCTGTTGGTTTACCCAAGAAAGAAAATCGCTTTTATAGCGGTCGGGATGGAAAGAAAACAAGAAAAAGACCGTGGTTGCCAATAGTAGCAAAAAGACAATGGCGAGCAGGTCAAAAAGACGTTTCATGTTAGTGCAAACTCCTTGCGACTCAGTAAAAGCCAGATTTTACCCAGTATCGTTTTATAATGCCTGATTCTTCAAATATTTAATATTTAATCGTGACGATTTTTCGGCTTCTTTGACAGCGCCGCACTGAGCTTAGCGTCTATGGCTTTTTGGTGCGAGGTATTACCAAGTAGATACCCAGTAATATTAGCAGCACCCCGAGGGCCTTTGTCCAACTAAAGCTTTCGCCTATCCAGGGTAGGCTCACCGCAGCAATGTAAACCACCACATAACTTAAGCTTAGTAGCGGGTAAGCTATTGATAAAGCGAGGCGCTTTAACGCGATCACCCAACAAAACATCGATGAGGCATAACAGCTTAAACCAGCTATCACGCTAAGATAATAGGGCCAGAAATGGCTAATTAAGCTGCTGTAGGTCTGTTGCTGCCATAGGCTTAACCAAGTGGGAAATTGTTCATTGAGTTGGCTCATTCCCCACTTCATGGCCAGTTGGGCCAGTGAAATAAATGCCACACTGAGTAAGGCCAGAGTGACGCTGCGGCCGCGCGTGGTTATAGCCATTGAGCCGCTCCACCGATAAAGGCCACTCCAACGACAATACAGCCCACTCCACACCATTGACGCGAGCTGACTTGTTCATTAAAGGCAAATTTTGAAATCAATAACATGATCACAAAGTTACTGCTAAGCAGCGGGTAAGCCACAGACACATCCCAGCGACTTAACACGGCCAACCAGCTCATAGCTCCGAGGCCAAGGAAGATGATGCCCAGTAACAAAGGTTTGCTCAGTAGCTTCTGCCGGCTAGTTAATTGCGGCTGGGCGGCGAACAGCAGCGCTGCGCGTTTTTGCCAATATTGGCTTAATGAGCTTAAGCCTATCGATAGCATTAGCAGCAGTAGTTCTGTCATCGTTAAGGCTGTAGCGCTTTATAGTACAGCGCGGTGTAGCGGCCGCGGCTAATACGTTGGTCGGTCTGCGGTAGCCGCTCGCCCATGTCGGGTTTATCTCTAAAGAAGATTAATACTGGGGCACTTTGTTGCTGCTGCTGAATAAATTCGGCCAGTTGATCATTTTCGATGAAGCGGTGCTGAGCATCGGGATAACTTAAGCCGTAGCTCACTTCTCCTTTTTGGCCTACCAGGTAGACATCTTGGCGCTTAAAGTACCAATTTAGAGCCGACATAGTATCTGGGTAATCGGCCACTAACACCGTATCTGGGCTGACCAAGTGAGCGATTTGCTGGCTAAATTTGGCGGGCATTTTGGAGTAGATGCTGACATT
>NZ_JBNKPP010000171.1:0-15086 GCF_050295395.1 Agarivorans sp. | reverse complement strand
AATAAAAGCGATTTAGCTGACCCAGACATTACCGCCGCTTGGCAAGTTCACTTCGAGCAAGAACAGGGGGTTAAAGCGATTCCCTTATGCACACTGCAAGGCAACCAAACTCAAGACCTACTAACACTATGTCGTAGTATGCTGCCCCATAAAGGGGGCGTAGATAAGCCGATTCACACCATGATATGTGGCATTCCCAACGTCGGTAAATCTACCTTGATCAACGCCCTAGCCGGTCGACAAATTGCTAAAACCGGTAACGAACCAGCGGTCACTAAAGCTCAACAGCGGATCCGTCTAGAGGGTAATATTATTCTGTCGGATACTCCGGGAATTTTATGGCCTAAATTCGACAACGTAGCCAGCGGCTATCGCCTAGCGGCCACTGGCGCTGTCAAAGACACCGCGATGGACTACGATGATGTAGCTGCATTTGCTTGTGAATACCTACTGCAGGCCTACCCAGAAGCGTTGAAACAACGCTATAAGCTAGAACAACTTCCTGAGTCTGAAATTGTATTAATGGAAGAAATAGGCCGACGACGTGGTTGTTTGGTGCGTGGTGGACAAGTCGATTATGTAAAAGCCGCCACCATTATTCTTAATGAGTTACGCGACGCCACCATTGGTAGAATAAGCCTAGAAACCCCTGCGATGGTGGCTATTGAAAAAATCGAAACCGAAAAGCTGGTGGCTGAAAAAGAAGAAAAGAAAAAATTAATTGCCGAACTGCAGAAAAACAAGAAACGCCGCCGACGCTAACAGCTGTCTTATAACAAGCTAGTTACAAAAACACCACGCAAGCGTGGTGTTGTTATTTTCACTGAACGGGCTGCCAGTTTACTCGGTAATATAAGCGATAGCCGCTTTAAGTTCGTCTTCACTACAGTCGCCACAAGTACCTTTGGCGGGCATCAAACCATTGTTGAAACCATTCCAAGCGTGGTCAAACAATACATCCATACCTTGAGCAATACGCGGTGCCCAAGCATCGGCATCGCCTTTCTTAGGAGCGCCAGAAACACCAGTGCTATGACAAGCGGTACAGTAGGTATTGTAGATGGTTTCGCCATCTCTAGGTCCGCTGCTAGCGGCAGGAGCTTTAGCCACTTCGAGTTCACCATCTAGGTACACTTCACCCACCGGTTTGATACGTTCGATAATCGCTTCATCCGACATATCGGCCGCGAAGGCTTGTGGCATAATGCTTAAACAAACAGACAGTACTAGTGTTTTCCAGTTCAAAAGCTTCACCCTTATTCTCTCCTCATCGTGCCTACTGACTGCAGTATTAGGCATCCTTGTCATTATTGGCAAAATTATACCCGCTATTACTCTGAGGTTAAACCATTGTAAAAACGATTGTTAGTTTCTGATCGCAAGCGGTTCGCTAACTCGGATTTTTTAGTATATCTCGCCAAGGTAATTGTGGGTCGCCTAAGGAAATAAAATTTGGGTTTTCCAAGGACTCACGCTGGTTGTAGCTTAAGCTGCGCAAATGCAGATCTTTTAAGCTGCCGCCGGCTTCTTGCAAAATAATCTGCGGAGCCCCGGTATCCCATTCACCAGTGGGGCCTACCCGAATGTAACAATCGGCTGCCCCTTCCGCCACCATGCAACTTTTTAAACTAGCACTACCCATGGGATACAACTTGTAGTGATAGTCACAATTAAGTATTGCTTGTAGCAAGGCTGGTCGTTGTACTCTGCTAGTGGCTACCCTGATGTGCTCCGGTCGCTGCGGATAATGGCGACTCTTGATAACCTTGCGCTCGCCATTTTGCTCTTTAAATGCGCCTTGCCCTTTAACCGCCGCATACAAAATTTGTACGATGGGCCCATATACCACGCCCAATACCGGTTGGTTGTTCTGCACTAAGGCGATTTCAGTAGCGAAGTCGCCACTGCCCGACACAAATTCTTGGGTGCCATCTAAAGGGTCAACCAACCAATAAGTTTGCCAAGCTTCGCGTTCGGCCAAACTGATGTCGGCTTGCTCTTCAGACAAGATGGGGATTTCGGGCGTAAGCTTAGTTAGCGCATCCATGATGTAATTATGGGCGGCATAATCGGCAGAGGTAACTGGCGTGGAGTCATCTTTGACTTCCTCAACAAAATCACCTTTTTGGTAAATGTTTCGAATGATATCACCAGCACCTCGGGCGATATCTATCACTTGCGGCAACACACTAGCAGGGTCCAACATGCTATTTTTTTCTCACTTTGTTTTGCTTCAACCACTTTTCTAATAACAGTAACGAAGCCACACTACGAGCTTCGCTGAAATCTTTACGCGTGTATAAGGCTTCGATGTCGTTCAGCGGCCACTTAATAATTTCTAGAGGCTCGGGCTCGTCACCTTCAAGTACACTGGGCAATAAATCATGGGCGACAAATACCGACATATGGCTAGAAAAATACCCGGGAGCAACGCTAAGTTCAGTCAGCAATTGTAAGTCTTGCGCCTTCAGCCCCACTTCTTCTTGTAGCTCACGGTTCGCCGCTTGCAGCGGCGTTTCACCTGAGTCAATTAAGCCTTTTACAAAGCCTAGCTCATAACGCTCTGTTCCGGCGGCATATTCGCTGATGAGTAATAACTGATTGTCTTCGGTAATCGGCAATACCATTACCGCACCACGGCCAGCACCAACTAGGCGTTCATAGATCCGCGTTTCACCATTGCTGAATTCTAGATGCAGGGCTTCAATTTTAAAAAAGCGGCTCTCGGCTACAATGTTAGTGTCTAGAACTCGAGGCGGATGATGCTTGCTCATCGATCTTCCTGCTATGATTAAGTTAAGCTCATTGTTACATTGCTGTTAGACTCACTCAAGGATTAGCAAGCAAGAATGTTTGACTGGAATAAAATAGACACGGTTTTACTGGACATGGATGGCACCCTGCTGGATTTGCATTACGATAACTATTTTTGGATGCATTACCTACCCATCACCTATGCTCATCAAAACAACCTCAGTTTAGAAGAAGCCAAACAACGGCTATTTGCCGATTACGAAACCGTTGCGGGTACCTTGGATTGGTATTGCTTGGATTATTGGAGCAATAAAACCAACATTGATATTCGTCAGTTAAAAACCGAGGTTGAACACAAGATCCAATGGCGAGATGACGTAAAACCCTTTCTCGAAGCGTTAGCTGCCTCCTCCAAACAACGAGTCTTACTCACCAATTGCCACCCTGATGGTTTGGCTACAAAAATCAAAGTAACGGGTTTGGATCGCTATTTAGATAAGGTGTTTAGCACTCACCAATTTGGTTATCCCAAGGAAGATCCGCGGCTTTGGCAAGCCTTAATCGAGCACCACCCTTTTGCGCCAGAGCGAACCTTATTTATTGACGACAATGAGAAGCTACTACAACAGGCTGCCCACTTTGGTATTAAATACTTATTGGGAGTGAATAACCCCGATTCACAGCAAGCCAGTAAAACCTTTACTCACTTTCCTGCTATTGATGATTACCAGCACTTCACCAAACAGTTAATCCAATAAAAAAGCCAGCGAATGCTGGCTTGTCTCTTACAGAGCTAAACGCCCTTGTTGCTTAAAGCGGTAAAACCCTTGAGGATCAGGACGGCCAATGTATTTCAAATTATCACTGATAGTTTTAGGCATGTCTGCGGCGGCTTTAATCTTACCTTCGGCGCTCCAACGCGACTGATTTACCGAAGCCAGCAACTCTAAAGCCACTTGCTGATCGCTATGTTTAAGCTCAAAGGTAGGTTCGCCATCTTGACAACTTAGTTGACCCTTAACATCGTCCAAACGTAATACCCCCAGCGGGGTTTGTAATACTGGCGCGAACCAGTTTAGCTGTCCTTGCAATTGCTGACACCAAGGTTCTCCTTGGTTTAACTGCTGCAATTGTAACTGAACATCCCCTTCCACCACTGCCGGAACAGGTAAGGGATATTGCTTAGTTAACCATGAGGCTGGCGCATCCACTTGCCAATCTTTTAAATACCAACCAGAAAAGCTTAAGCCTGCCAAACCGCTACCCAATAACTGCTTGCCACTGGCAAATTCTACCTCAGCTTGTACTCGCCCGAGAAACAAAGCACTGACGTGAAAATCCCAGCTCAGCTGATTTAGCTGTAATTGTGGGGTGCTAAGCGTCGCTACTCGGCCTTGCCAAATTGTGCCGCTGGGCTGTTCTAGACTAATACCTCTAGGTAGATTGACCCAATTCAGCACCACCGCCAAGGGCGTAGTAGCCACTAAACTGACTACATAGACTACGATAAACAGCAGCGCTAAACCAATATACTTCTTCATTCTGCTTTACCTAAACGCAAACGGCGCACTCCAACGATGCCTTGTTGTTTCCCTTCACTTAAATCTACATGCTGTACGATGATGCCATAATGTTGGCTGAGCATTTTTAGCCACGCCATTAATTGATTGAAGGGCACGCTTTCAATCCACAGCTCCACTTCTTCACCTTGCGGTTGAATACGGCTAATGGTGATCCGTTGCTGACGGGCACTACTACTGACCGCCTGACTCACATTCACTTGAGTATCAACTTGAGTATTACCGCCACTAGCTATCAGTAACGAACCTTGTTGCTGAGCCCACTGCAGCGTTTGCTGCTGATTTAACAGGCGCTGCTGGGCTTGCTGATTGGCATTACTTAGCGGCAACCATAGCCCCCAGTAAAGCAGCCCAATAGCCACCAACAAAGCGGCAATGCTAACTAAGTTTTGCTCTCTTTTATTTAAACTTTGCCACCACTGCTTCATGATGCCTTCCTTATTACCAAGGTGCCCACTACCGCACCTTCTTTATTACTTAAGGTACCTTGCTCTGTTTCATAGGGCTGAACTGCTTGTTTGAATTTTTCAAAACTTTGAAAACTTTTGGCCTGAGCCTGTAAGCGAATTTCCCCTTTCTGATGGTCGTAACGCAGGCTCAGCGGAGCAAAATCGCGCTCCTGCTCAAAAGCCCCAGCCAAGTGCACCATCATCGCCACAAAATCTTGTTGCGGCGCGGCATCAAGCTCGGCCAAAGCGCGCCGAAAGTCTCGGCGAATACTGCTGTCTCTGACTCGGCTAACCTGCGGGAAGACCTTCTTATAAACCTCGCGAATATTATCTTGCACCTCGGCAATTTGCTGCTCTGTTTTATGTGTTTCAATCGCTTGCTGAGCGAGCGCTAAGACAAAACACACGGCAGCCGCCACCGCCACCTTGCGCCACTGCTGCCAAATTTTTGCTAAAGGATTACTCGGCGCATAGCGCCCTTGCAAAAGATTAACAGGGTTCTTTTTCAAGCCATCACTGAGTAACTTCATGGCTAGCTCGGGTGAAGCGGGCAGCCATTGCAAATGCTCTAAATCAATCTCCGGTGCCGGGCTGTAGTGCTGTATCACCAACTCGGGATAGTCTTTAGCCAACAGCCTTAAAGCGGTAGCCAACCATGGCTGGTCGAGATTCATCACTTTGCCATCAGCAAAACGCAGTAGCCATTGCTGATTAAGCTGGATCGCGGAGGCCTGATCTACTTCAGGTTGCGGCAAACATAGGCTATCAATCGTCCAGTAGTGACAATTAATACCCGCGGTTTGCAACATATCTTGCCAGCTTGCCATTTGTTGATGGCTAATACAGGCAAGTTCTAAAGTGTCTTTATCTTTGCCTAGTAATACGATGTGCAGTTCGTCGGGATCTTGAGCCAATTGCTCTTCCAACATGAACGGCGCTACCTGCTGCCAAGAACGCTGCGCTGAACGGGGTAAGCTAACACGATGTTGGGCAACATCACTGGCGGGCAGCAAAGTAATCACTCTACGTTGCTCGGCCTTTTCCTGTAACAAGCCCAATTCGGCAGTACTGGCGAGTTCTCCGGTGGCAATGACTTCCTGCTCACTGTCTGACCAGACCAGCCAATTCACACTTCCCTTAGCATTGCTAGGAAGCCGAATGATAAGTTGTTCGTTCACGGTTGGTCTCCATAAGAGCGTCGAATGACTTGTAAGTCAGAAGTTCCGCTGCGCTTAAACACGCTGCTCATTTGTGCTTGTCCTTGTTCATTTTCTACTAACAGCTGCGCTTTAAAGTAATTTGAGCGCAACGCTAAAGTCTGCTTTAACCCGGTTTGTGTCAGAGGAATACCCGACAAGGCCGGATGCGTCATCATCTCATCTAACAAACGATACCCTTCATCGGGACGGTCATTCAAGACCTGCTGTGCCCCAGTGTTATCCAGATCTGGATAAAACAAGGCTTCCAATAGCTGCGGCTGGTCTAGCGCTATGGTATTCACATTTACCGCCAAATTAGACTCCGGCAAGGTGCAAATAAAAGGCTCAACCCGGCGATAAATAGCGGCACTAACACCATACACGGCACGAAATTCACTGCGGTCTGCCATCGGCATATTAGCCGGCAAATAAGGCGGATTTAAGCTCTCGTAAACACTGTCTTCGGCACCTTGCGGCTGAGGAATAGTGTCGGCATCAATCCAATCACGAGTGGCATCGGTAATTTGCTCAGCACTATAGGCATCCACCCCTAAAGCCACCAGCAAACCAATAAACTGATCCACCACTTTGGGTGGTTGGCCATCGCGACGATTAGGCTGACCTAAAGCGTTTAAATTAAAACAGGCTTGCATATCGATAATGCGCCCTTTAATCAACGAGTCTTCCACCGGGAACACCATGCCTTCGGTGGCCCAATACTGGCCAAGATGTACTCGATCATCATCTTCAAGATCTTGCTTGATCACCTTCATGGCAAAGGCCTCGGCCCCCAAAAGTAACCAATTGCCACGCATCGACTGCTGAAGGTTGTTGGCTCGCGCCAAATCTAGCTGCAAACGCTGGCTAAACTGAGCGGCCACCACCACCATTACCGCCAAGATCAGCATCACCGTTAATAACGCAACGCCTGTTTGCTTGTGCAAAGAACAACCCGCGCGCATCAATTACCCTCCGGATTAGGCTGACTACCAGAGCTGTTACTGCTTCCCGAGTTATTGCCACTTCCAGAACTGTTACCGTTGCGGCTACCGTCTTGGTTAGTATTGCGGTTAACATCTTCTTGTGCCTGACTGGCCACCGCAGCTCGACTACCTTGCGGGGTTAAAAACACCCGCCGTAGTTTACCGAAATCACGTTGTAGCAAAGTGACTTCTACACCGCGAGGTAGCTGGTTAGTGTCTGACACTTGGTCGCTCCAACCTCGGGTACCATGAAACCTAAAACTAAGCTCTTCTACCCCGTCTAATAACACCATATCGCGTGGCTGATAACCCACTACGGCATCAGGATAACGGTAAAAACGCTTAATCAATTGTTCGTCTTTGACTAAGTAGGCGACCCGCTGTAACTGTGAGCGCCGTAATACCGCTTGCGGATTACGCCAGCCCGATACCAGCATTTCCAAACCCATGTCATCACTTTCTAAGTAATACTTTTCGGCGCGTAATAAAGGGCGCTGCTCACCAGTTTCATCTCGTACCGATCGCGCCGCCATTTGGCTAAAGTCGCGCTGCATAATAAACATAGCGCGCTGCAACTGACGCAGCTTTTCTCCATGCTGTTGTGATACTTCATCGCTGCGCATCACCCCTTGTAATACTTGATAAGCCGCCATAGTCAACAAGGCAAAAATAACAATTGCCACCAGCATTTCGAGTAAAGTAAAACCGCGCTGTTTCATTAGCGGCTCACATAACTGGTGACTTCGGCCAAGGCCGACTTTTCTTGTTCATCGCGATACACCGTAATGGTGACAGCAACAAAATTAGGATCGGCAGTGGCAATGCCTTGAGAGCGCCAATGCCATTCATGATCGCCAAATTCAGCCGTTCCCTTGCGACTAGCGGTACCCGGCCAGGTATTGCTAAGCAGCAATTCGGCCATTTGGTTATCGGCCACCCACAACGCAAACGACTTTTCTTGAATATAATTTAAACTGCGCAGATTCTCCGAAGCGCTTTTCATCACCGCGGTGCCAGCAATGGCTAATACCGCCAAGGCTACCATCACTTCTAGCAAGGTCATGCCGCGTTGCTTATTCATTCAACCGCTTCCCTGCTTATTGCCAACTGACCAAGGTCATCGCTGGCTACCTGCCAAAAATACTGACTATTTTCATAAACGAAACCCAGTTTAAAAGGCGTCACTTCTCCACTACTCAGCACCAGCACCTGCGGCACAATAGTCTGCTCAGGTTCATCGGTGATGAAGTCTTTTTCAAACAAATCACCTTCGGTAAAACCCAAACGACCACTACCAAAGCCCTGTTCTTCGAGTTCGGCATCTTCCAATGTCAATTCTAAGTAGTAGGGAGATTCAAAGTTTTGCTGCTGAAAGATGCGATTATTTAGTGCCACCCAGCGCTGTTTTTCCATACGCACAAACTGGTAACTCTCGGCATCACTAAACAGGCCGTAATCGTAGCCAGTTAGCAGTGCTCGTTCTTGGGCATATTGCACTAAGGCCGCTAAGCGCTTAGCTTGTTGCTCTACAATTTTCTGCTCACTGGTGCCACTCACCGACATCACGACCGAGTAAATACCAATCGACATCAGCAACAATACCAAAATCACTTCCAGCAAGGTAAAACCTTGCTGGCGCGAACGTAAGACAGGTGACAAGCTAGTCAACTTACTGGTCTAGGTTCCAGTTACCGATATCATCGGCGGTGCCTTCTTCACCATCTAGGCCGGCACTGAAAATATCAATACGGCCTTTTTCTCCAGGACTAATTAGGATGTAATCGTTGCCCCATGGGTCTTTTTGCAGACGACGCAAATAACCATCTTCAGGGTAGTTACGTGGCTCTGGGCTGGAAGTAGGCTTGGTCACCAAGGCTTCTAGGCCTTGTTCGGTGGTAGGGTAACGAGAGTTGTCCAAACGATACATATCTAAAGCGTTTTCCAAGGCTACAATATCGGTTTTGGCTTTTTGAATATCGGCTTTTTCTTTGTTTCCTAGTAGGTTAGGTACCACCAACCCCGCGAGGATCCCTAAAATAACAATCACCACCATCACTTCTAGCAAGGTGAAACCTCGGCTAGTTGCTTGAGTGTGCATCGATTTTTGCATTTTACTTACTCCAAAATACCGGTAAGGCCTAAAGCCCAACCATGTTATTAAGTTCCAAAATAGGCAATAGAATTGCCATTACGATAAATAGCACGACCCCAGCCATGGTCACGATCAAGGCTGGCTCGAATATCCCTAATGCTATGTTTACTTGAGTTTCAAATTGACGGTCCTGATTATCAGCAGCCCGCTCAAGCATATTTTCTAGTTCACCAGAGCGTTCACCACTGGCAATCATGTGTAGCATCATCGGTGGAAACAACTGGGTTGCCTCCAACGACGAATGTAAACTGCCGCCCTCTCTCACTTTGGAGGCGGCTTCGAGCACTTGAGCCCGCGCGTAATCATTAGTTAATACCTCGCCCGCAATGCCCATGCCTTCTAACAGCGGCACGGCACTGGCATTTAAAATACTTAAGGTACGTGCAAAACGGGCGGTGTTTAAGCCCTTACTTACCTTGCCGAGTACCGGCAGACTTAAGATGCGCTGGTGCCACTTCATCCGAATAGTGTCTTTTTGCAATAGCCGCTGCCAAATCACCAGCGCTAACATGACGGTAATAAGGAAAAATAAGCCGTAGTGACTGACCAGTTCACTCAGCGCAATCAAGAACTGTGTCGCCCCGGGTAGTTCCTGGCCCATGTGTTCAAATTGAGCCACCACCTTGGGCACCACCGAGACCAGTAAAATCGCGATCACCGCTAAACAAACAAAAGTTAATACAGCAGGATAGATCAAGGCCTGCATGGTTTTCATCCGCATCGCCTGGCGCTGCTCGGTATAGTCGGCTAAACGATCTAATACCTTATCGAGATGGCCTGACTTTTCCCCTGCCGCCACCATCGCACAATACAGTTTCTCAAACACCTCTGGGAAATCTTTCATGCTGTCGGCGAGGCTATAACCCTCTACAACTTTGGAACGCACCCCTAAAACGATACTTTTGAGCTTGGCCTTGTCGCACTGCTGCGCCACAGCCTTCAATGATTCTTCAATTGGCATAGCGGCGGCCACCAGCGTAGCCAATTGGCGAGTTAACAAGGCAAGATCAGCAGTACTCACTTTGCTTTTGAAGCGCAAGCCCGAGCCAGATTGTTTAGTTCGCTCGGCGACCTGCTCGATTTTTAGTGGGGTAAGCCCTTGCTCACGTAGATAAGCTCGCACTTGGCGCGCGGTATCGGCTTCGTGAACTCCGTTAGACTTCTTCCCTTTATGATTAAAGGCTTGATATTCAAATGCCGGCATGACGCTTACTATCCTTCGCGAGTCACTCGCAATACTTCTTCTAGGCTAGTGATGCCCTGTAATACCTTGTCTACCCCGTCTTGACGAATACTGGGACAGGATGCGCGAACCACATGCTCAATCTCTTGCTCACTACTGCCAGCATGGATCATGTCTCGCACCTGATCGTTAATCGGTAGCAATTCATGAATACCGGTACGACCGCGATAGCCAGTATGGTTACAGTGTTCACATCCTACCGGGCGGTAAACAGTAGCATCTTTAGCAATGCCCAAGAGCTGATGCTCACGCTCACTCACCACGTGTGCCTCTCGGCACTCAGTGCACAAGGTTCTTACCAAACGCTGCGCCAACACGGCCAGCAAACTTGAGGATAACAGGAAGGGTTCTACCCCCATATCACGCAAACGAGTGACCGAGCCAATCGCGGTATTAGTATGCAAGGTAGATAATACTAAGTGACCCGTTAAACTGGCTTGCACCGCAATTTGCGCCGTTTCTAAGTCTCGGATCTCACCAATCATCACCACATCTGGGTCTTGACGCAAAATCGCCCGTAGACCACGAGCAAAGGTCATATCCACTTTGGTATTAACCTGAGTTTGGCCAATGCCTTCGATGTTATATTCTATCGGGTCTTCCACGGTAAGGATGTTACGATCCTTACTGTTAATTTCGCTCAAACCGGCATACAAGGTGGTACTTTTACCGGAACCCGTCGGGCCAGTAACTAAAATAATCCCATGGGGCTTTTTCAGTAGCTCACTAATCACTTCACGGTGCGGCTCCATTAAACCCAAATTAGCGAGGTTTAAACGCGCGTTATTCTTATCTAATAAACGCAATACCACTCGTTCACCATGACTCGATGGCATGGTAGAGACCCGCACATCCACCGCTCGACCGGCAATCCGTAAGGAAATACGGCCATCTTGGGGCACCCGTTTTTCGGCAATATCGAGGCGCGCCATAACTTTGATCCGCGACACTAGCAAAGCCGCTAGCTTACGATGGGGGCGGAGAATTTCCCTTAATACGCCGTCGATGCGAAAACGAATCACCAAGGCGGCTTCAAAGGTTTCGATATGAATATCACTGGCACCTTCTTTAATCGCCTCACCTAGCATGGCATTAATCAACTTAATAATCGGTGCATCATCTTCGCTCTCTAGCAGGTCTTCATTTTCCGGCAGTTCTTCAGCTAGAGTATAGAAGTCCATGTCGTTGCCAATATCTTCCATTAACTGGCGAGCCTGAGAGGAATCACGCTGATAAGCTTCCGTAAGGTACTGTTCGAACTCCTCATCGGATAAGGCTTGGCAGCTAAATTCTTGTTGCAGAATACGGCGAATTTCCAATAAGGCTGCCAACTCGAGTTTGGAGTTATGGTAAACCAGCCATGTGTCCTGCCGCTTCTCTAACATAACGCCATAGTGCTTGGCGAACATATAAGGTAATTGCCAGCCCTGAATACTCTCTAAGTGAGGCGTATCTGATGCCAGCGCCTTTTGGTCTTCTAATACGCTTAGTTCAGCCTCTAAGTCCATTATTCAGCACTCACTGCTTGCTCTGATTCAGCCACCTGCTGGTTTTTCTTGGCCTTTTTCTCTTCCAAGTAATCAAGATACTCTTGCAATTCAGGAGAAACATCGTCCAAAGAATTAAACTCTGGCAACAGTGGCACTTTAGTTTCAGGCATTAAATTCACGCCCAGTTCTTCACGTAACAATTGCTGAGCACGAATTTGGCTATATTTACGCGAACTGACGCTTTGCATGGTCAACGAATCACGAATAATGGTAGGGCGAATGAAAATCATCAAGTTACGCTTAGTTTTGCGAGAGCTACTAGAACGGAACAAGTGGCCCAGCACGGGAATATCCCCCAACAACGGTACTTTAGACTCACTCTCTTCAATTTGGTCATCCAGCAAGCCTCCCAGAATAATGGTATCGCCGCTATCCACTAGCACCGTGGTTTGCAATTGGCGCTTAGCAAAGACAACGTCTACCGAGGTTTGCCCTTGAACTTTAGACACCTCTTGTTCAATGGTAAGCTGTACCGCATCACCTTCGTTAATTTGTGGCGTCACTTTTAGCTTAATCCCCACCTCTTTACGGTCTACCGTAGTAAAGGGATTGTCGTTATTGCTGCCCGAGGCTGAACCAGTCAATACCGGCACTTCTTCACCCACGGTGAAAAAAGCCTCTTTATTATCTAAAGTGGTAATAGATGGTGTTGCCAGTAAGTTCGAGCGAGAATCACTAGCAGCGGCTTGAATCAAGGCGCCCCAATCGGCACCATAAAAGCCAAAGGCGGCGCCAGACACTTTCGCCAAGGCGCTGGCCAAGCCGGAAATATCTCCCGGAGTTTCAGGGTTGACGGTACACGTTTCACCAGTACACACGGTGGAACCATCGGTTGGCTGGGCATTGTAGATGCCGGCACCAATTTCACTGATGGATACACCCACATCATTAAACTGTGTGCCACCGGCTTTAGTCGCCCATTGCACCCCAAGGCTTATTCCGTCACCCTCGGCCACTTCAACAATGATGGCTTCAACGTTGACTTGAGCGCGGCGAATATCCAATTGGCTAATCACCCCTTCGAGGGTACGCATGGCATCTGGCTGGGCAGTAATAACCAAGGCATTGGTATCTTCGTGGGCCTCGATCGAGAAGTTACCACGCGCCGAGGCACCGCCCGACTTCTTGCTACCGCCAGCGGCTTCGGCAACAACGGTTTCACTGACCCCTTTTAACACACTCACTAGATCTTCGGCTTTAGCATACTTCAAGTAAAATACTCGAGTATTACCGTAGGTTTCTAATTCACTATCTAATTTAGCGACCAAACGAGCAATGCGTTCGCGAGCGCTTGGTTCCCCAGAAACAATCACGCTATTGGTGCGCTCGTCGGCAACCACTTTAGGCACCAAGGAACTAGCCGCCCCAGTCTTGGCGGCACCAGCGTTAGTCAGCGATTCGATGATTCTGACTAACTCACCGGCAGAGGCAAACTTCAGCCGCACAATATCCACTTCTTGGTCACCGGCTTTATCCACTCGGCGAATAATTTCCACTAGGCGATTCACCACCGCCGCGCGGCCAGTGAGCATAATTACATTGGAAGGATCGTAGTGCACCACATTGCCGCCACCAGCATTATCATTCAGCTGGCGTAATAACGGGGCTAACTCACGCACCGATACATTAAGCACCGGCACCACTCGAGTGACCATTTCATCACCCAAAGCTTGCTCGTCTCGATCTACCACCGGAATAGCCCCAGCTTTAGCATCTTTAGCACGCACCACCTTGGTGACGCCATTGGGCATATCAATTACCGCGAAGCCATAAACATCTAACACACTGAGGAAAAACTGATAATACTGCTCTTCATTCAATAAATCGTAACTACGAACATTGACCTTGCCCCGCACCGCAGGGTCAACAATCATAGTTTTATTAAGATTACGCCCTACCGTGGTAATAAACTCACTAATGTCTGCGCCTTTAAAATTCGCCGAAAACTCGGTAGCACTGACAGCAGTACAAAGGCCTAGCCCTAAAAGACCAATCAGGCTATGTCGAACTAAGCGTAATGCTTGCAACTTCATGTAAAAAAATCTCCGGTACTATTCTTCAGGCAGGCTAAATAACACATCCTGCAATTGTCCATCACGCTCAACGGTTACTGTAACATCGTTCAGCTCGGGCAATTCTTGCATTACTTGCATGGCTTGCGCATTATCACGCAAATCATATCCGTTAAGGGCTATCGCTAAATCATTAGCTTGTAAGCCCACTTGTTGAAATAAGGCCGCATCTTTGCCGGGGTTCACTCGATACCCTACCAATTCGCCATCGTCGCGAACGGGTGTTATGCGGATATAGTCGGTTAACTTGGAAGGGTCTTTGAGTACTTCGCCAACATCTATTTCCGCTGCGGCTTGAGACGCAGAACCGGAGCGCTCTACATTGACAGAACTTGAGCTTGCTGATTGTTTACCCTCAGGATCGAGCAATACACTCTCATACTTTCCTTTATGCAATATGATAATACGCTCGCTTTGAATTTCTTTTATGACAGCTTGAGTACCTTCAATCGACTCATCAATACCATAAGTTTGCTGCTTACCGCGATGCTCAACAATAGCCAAGGCTTTTGATTGATCGCTACTGGCCACCAAACCAGACAGAGTTAGCTTCAAGTTTGTTTTGGGAGCATTGTTGGCAGAGACGATTTTTTCTGGCGTCTTCGTGGTCTTGTTAGCTTGAAACTCACCGAATAAATGCAGCTTGTTTAAACTACTCAAGTCAATTTTTGTGGCTATACTTGAGACTTGTACGGGCTCAGGAACCCAGTTAAAAGTCGGCTTGTCTTCAGGCACTAGCAACCAAGTGATCGATGCAAGCTGATAAGCAGCAAACCCTAACAATAACAAAGACAGCCAAAGGCTACTTTTTTGCAAGGGAAGAACCCGTACGAGTTGAGTAGAAAAAGATTTAATGTCCATTTATTCGCTATAATACATCGATCATCGAGACCCGATTATCGGGCTTCCTTATGAAAAAACTATGGCAACTCGCAGGAAACCAAAGGTTATTCATTCTAAAGAGAGTTAAGCGCAGAACAAGTGTTGAAAGTGTAAAAATTGCGTTTTCTTGCAAATTTAAAAGTTTTTTATGGTCAATCACCTCAATCTCAAGCGTAGCGACGTGCTCTAAAGCTGATATAATTTAATCGTTACTCATAATAC
>NZ_JBNKPP010000170.1:0-10641 GCF_050295395.1 Agarivorans sp. | reverse complement strand
GGCTCTAACCCTTGCTGCTGCATGGCGGCGAGTATACGTAATAGTAATTTATTGGCATTGGCGCGGCCTGTGTGAATATCACAACCCGAGTGGCCACCCTTAAGGCCTTTAATGCTGAGCTGCATGGCAGCTTGTTGTGGTAAGCTGGCTTGTTGTTCAAGGACAAAGCTAATACTGGTATCGCCGCCACCGGCACAGCCCATATATACTTCACCTTCTTGCTCTGAGTCGGTGTTAATCAGCAGTTTACCTTCCAATACACCGGCTTCTAGGCCAAAAGCACCGGTCATGCCTGCTTCTTCGTCAATGGTAAGTAGTGCTTCAATTGGCCCGTGAGCCAGCTCTTTGCTGGTGAGAACTGCCACTATCGAGGCCAGCCCAATGCCGTTGTCGGCGCCCAGTGTGGTGCCTTGTGCGGTGACCCATTCTCCATCGATGTATGGGCGAATAGGGTCTTGGGTGAAGTCGTGCTGAGTATCGTTATTGGCTTGAGGCACCATGTCGAGGTGAGCCTGTAAGATGACGCCTTGGCGATCTTCCATACCTGGGGTGGCGGGCTTTTTGATGATGACATTGCCTACCGAATCTTGAAAGTGCTCTAGTTGGTGCTCGCTAGCTAAAGCGAGTAACCAGTCAATCATGGCTTGTTCATGTTTAGAAGGATGAGGAATCGAACAGATTGTTTCGAAGTGTTGCCATAAGGCCTGTGGCTGTAGTGAAGATAATGAAGACACAAAATCACCTTGTAACTGTGAATATAGAATGAATATGACTTTATCAGCTAAGAATATTGAATATAAGTCTAATTTTTCGCTTTTTTATAGAATATTTACATGTTTCAGGCAGGGCTGCTTTCAGCTTAAGCTTAATTGTGTCTTTGATTAGCACGTTGTTCACCGTGAAAAAAGCTTAATTACACGCAGATAAACCAATTTACTAGGCTTTTCTAGGGAATATTAACAGGATAAGTTGGTAAATTCGGTTTTTTTTGCTGATCTAGCGCAGGTTGGGTCCAACCAGCTATGGCTTCTTGGTAGTAGCATGAATATAATGCGACGCGATTTTCACCAATAGCAAAACGGAGCTTATTGGTGAGCCAAATAAATTACTGTCAGTCCAAGGAACATACACCGTTATGTTAGAGAAACTATTTAAACTTAAGGCGCATGGCACGGATGTGCGTACTGAGGTCATTGCAGGTTTAACCACCTTTTTAACCATGGCCTACATTATTTTCGTTAACCCTAGCATGTTAGCAGCAACCCAAATGGATGCTGGTGCAGTGTTTGTTGCAACCTGTTTGGCCGCAGCCATTGGTTGTTTCATCATGGGGATCTACGCAAATTACCCCATCGCTCTTGCCCCAGGTATGGGCTTAAACGCCTTCTTCACCTACGGTGTGGTGTTAGGTATGGGCCATACTTGGCAAGTTGCCTTAGGTGCCGTATTCCTATCGGGTGTGGTATTCATTAGCTTGAGCCTATTTAAGGTTCGTGAGTGGATCATCAACTCGATTCCCCAAACCTTACGGGTAGGTATTGCCGCCGGTATTGGTCTGTTCCTTGGTTTTATTGCGCTTAAAAATGCCGGCATTGTGGTTGATAACCAAGCTACTTTAGTGAGCCTTGGCCACGAAAATCCCCATCAAATGATCTTGGCTGCCTTGGGCTTCTTCCTGATAATTGGTCTTGAATACCGCAAAATCAAAGGCGGTGTGCTGATTTCAATTTTGGCCATTACGGTACTGTCTATTATGTTGGGTTACACCGAATACCACGGTGTTATCTCTATGCCACCTAACCCAGCACCGACCTTCTTGCAATTAGACATCATGGGCGCCTTAGATGTGAGCATGATCAGTGTGATATTTGCATTCCTATTTGTAGACCTATTTGATACCGCCGGCACTCTGACGGCAGTGGCTCAACGTGGTAACTTGCTCGATGAAAAAGGTCGTTTACCTAATCTTAAGAAAGCCTTATTAGCCGACTCAAGCGCCACCATAGCCGGTTCGTTATTAGGCACTTCAAGTACCACTTCTTATATTGAAAGTGGTGCTGGCGTGGAAGAAGGTGGTCGTACCGGTTTAACGGCGGTGGTTGTGGGCATCATGTTTATTTTGGCCTTGTTGTTCTCGCCTCTTGCGGGAATGATTCCAGCCTACGCCACGGCTGGCGCTTTATTCTACGTATGTACCTTAATGTTGTCTGGTTTGGTTAATGTTGACTGGACTGATTTAACTGAAGCAGCTCCCGCTGCCATTGTGGCTATTTTAATGCCTTTAGCCTTCTCTATTGCCGATGGCATTGCATTAGGCTTTATTGCTTATGCGGTAATTAAGTTGCTTGCTGGGCGCTACAAAGAGGTGCCTCTTAGCGTTTGGGTCCTGGCGGTTGTTTTCGCACTGAAGTTTGCTTTCTTTTAAATTAATCAGTTAGAGTATGATCTTATGAAAGCCGTCACCTAGTGGCGGTTTTTTTTTGTGGTATATTTCGTTGACTATTCATTGAGTGAGAGTGTGCTGTGAAGGAAAATTTGTCAGAAATTTTATTTAAACCACGAATTAATGTGGTGGAAACTTCCACAGTTTCTAACTCGGAGGCGGCGCAGTTAACCGCCCACGGCCAGGATGAGTCGCGTAAGTGGTATCGCGTTTTACGCCGCGAATATTGGGCATGGCTAGGCCTTGATCCGATTGAAACCGAAAGCCTTTTTGCCACTATTGCGATGTCTGATAAACCGCGAACCAGCGAATTATTAGACACTGTCGGCGGCTATCAATCTGGCAACTGGAATTATGAATGGATGCAGCGGGCCGTTAAGTGTCAGGTGGCCGCTAAAGAAGCCGCCCAACAAGAGCAAAAAGAACAAGCCAAGCAGCAATACCTGTTAGCTAGTTACAGTGCTACCATTGCTGCTTACCCGCATTTTAAAGGGGACGATCTCGCCACCACCGCACAGGCTCTGGCTCATACTAATTTTGTTGCGGCAATGGAGCATAGTCCTTACCACTGTAAGGTTATTGAGATCCCAGTAGACAATAAGCGAGTGCCTTGTTATTTACACCTTCCCGATACTGACTCGGTGAAACCGGTGGTATTGGTGAGTGGCGGCTTAGATACTATTCAAACCGAGCTTTACCCATTTTTTGAACGCTTTTTAGCGCCAGCCGGCTTTGCCATGTTGTGTGTGGATTTACCCGGAGCGGGGCACTGTAGTCATTGGCGCTTACAACAGGACAGCAGCCGTATCCATTTGGCTATTTTAGATTATTTACCGGAAATTCCATGGGTTGACCATGGGCGCGTGGCCATGTTGGGTTATCGTTTCGCGGGTAATGTGGCGGCGCGTTTAGCCTTTATTGCGGCAGAGCGTTTGCGTGCTATTGTCACCATTGGTGCGCCGGTGGACCGTTTGTTTACCGATGTTCAACGCTTTCAAAGCTTGCCGCAAATGTATCAAGATTGTCTGGCCAATCGCAGTGGCGTTAATTCGGCTAATAAAGAAAGCCTATTCTATCGTTGTCTTCCCTTATCGTTGAAAACTCAAGGCCTATTAGGCGGAGCTCGCACGCCTATTCCGATGTTTGTGGTGGGGCGCAAGAACGATTTAATTAGCCCGGAAGCGGATTTATCGCTACTCAGTTCTGCATCAAGAAATTGCCAAGTGCAATTATTAAAAGAACTAGATTCTTTAGAAAATTATGATCAAATCTTCACCGAGGTCACGCATTGGCTACAAAAGCAATTGTGATTTGGCTTAATTGTGGTCATTATAGTTTTAGGATACGTTCTTAATACATCAATCACTGTGGAGAGAATATTCGCATGGAAGTGACTTGGCCAAGCCACGGAAAATTATGTTCTAAGTTTACTGCAATGGGGCCCTATTTTCGTAAGGAACACAGCAGTTCAGAGTTGTATTTCTTTGACTGCTTAGCCTCTTGCGTGAGCGCTAAACCTGCCGCCGATAAACGCGAGTTTTATGGCTGGTGGTTTGAATTAAGGGTTAATCAAGAGCGTTTCGAGTACCACTACTGGTTTGGTCTTTACGACAAACAGGGCGAGTGGCAGGAAGATAAAATCCCCAGTAAGTTTCAAGCTGAGGTAGAAGATTCACTTAACGCGTTTTATCCTAAGTTGCTTGATACTTTGCAAGCCTTAGGTCTAGAAATTAACGCCGCTCCCTCTTTATCCCCCAATTTGGCGCTGCCGGCAGCTTAGCTGGCGCAGCGCTCCGCAAAAAAATGGCGCACAGGCTCTGTGCGTCAGATGATTATCAGGTAGAATACAGGCTTTGCGTTTTAGCCTAGTTGGAATAGTAAATAAGCATGTCGAAGCAAACCATTGTCGTTAAGTTAGGCACCAGTGTGCTAACCAGCGGCACTTCTAAACTTGATCGTGCCCATATGATTGAGTTAGTGCGTCAATGCGCCTTGTTGCGCAAGGCTGGTCATCAATTGATCGTAGTTACATCGGGAGCGATTGCTGCAGGGCGAGAGCATCTGTCGCTAACTCATGGCAATATTGCGCCGACTATTGCAAACAAACAAATGCTGGCCGCGGTAGGGCAGAGTCGTTTGATTCAAACCTGGGAGCGCTTATTTAATATTTACGACATTCACGTGGGGCAAATGTTATTGACCCGCGCCGATTTAGAAGACCGCGAGCGTTTTTTAAATGCCAAGGACATGCTTAAGGCTTTGTTAAAACACGGCATTGTTCCCATTATTAACGAGAATGATGCGGTGGCTACCGCCGAAATAAAAGTGGGCGATAATGACAACTTATCGGCACTAGCGGCCATTCTAGGCGAAGCTAATAAACTGTTGTTACTGACCGACCAACCCGGGTTGTTTACTGCCGATCCTCGAAATAATCCGGAAGCTAAATTGATTGAAGAAGTGAGCGAAATCACCCCTGCTATTCGTGCCTTAGCAGGTGACAGTATTAGTGGTTTGGGTACCGGCGGTATGGCCACTAAATTGCAGGCCGCTGAAATTGCCGGCAGGGCCGGAATAGAGGTGGTGATTGCAGCAGGCCATAAAGAAAGTGTTATTACTCGTTTAATAGAAGGGCACAACGTAGGTACCCGTTTTTGCCCCACTTCCACCCCCTTAGAAAACCGCAAGCAGTGGATCTTGGCAGGCCCACCTCCGCATGGTGAGTTAGTGCTAGATGATGGCGCTTGCAAAGCGGTGGTTGAACGCGGTTCAAGTTTGTTGCCGAAGGGGATCTGTGGCGTTAAGGGGGAGTTTAATCGTGGTGATGCAGTGCGCCTAATAAACTTGGAAGGACGCGAAATAGCCCGTGGGATTTGTCGTTATCAAGCCAAAGATATGAATAAAATTAAAGGCTTACATTCAGAACAGATCGATAAGGTACTGGGCTATGGTTATGGTTCGGTAGCGGTCCATCGAGACGATTTAGTATTGAAATAGGAATATCCAATGAGTTTACAAGAGCTTGGGCAACAGGCAAAACAAGCCAGTTTTGAGTTGGCCACCTTAACAACCCGCCAAAAAAATGCAGCATTAGCAGCGATTGCCGAGCAGCTAGAGGCGCAACAAGAGGCCATTTTAGCGGCTAATAAAATCGATTTAGATGCCGCCCGTGAAGCGGGCTTATCTGCGGCACTATTAGACCGCTTGATGTTAAATGGCGAGCGTTTGGCGGCAATTGCCAATGACGTGCGTAACGTGATTTCTCTGGAAGATCCCATTGGCAGTGAAATGGATTGCCGAGTATTGGAAAACGGCTTACGTTTGTCGCGTCGCCGTGTACCGCTGGGTGTAGTGGGCGTAATTTACGAAGCTCGCCCCAATGTGACCATTGACATTGCAGCGCTGTGCCTTAAAACGGGTAACGCCAGTATTTTGCGTGGTGGTAAAGAAACTTTCCATTCCAACATGGCGCTGGTTAAGGTGATTCAGTTGGCCTTGCAACAAGCTGGCTTGCCAGCGGCATCGGTGCAATACATTGAAAGACCTGATCGTGAGTTAGTGGCCGAACTGCTGCGCTTAGACGAGTACGTCGACATGATTATTCCACGTGGTGGCGCCGGTTTGCATAAAATGTGTCAGGAAAACAGTACTATTCCGGTGATTATTGGTGGTTTTGGCATTAGCCATATTTATGTGGATGATTCGGTTGATTTAAGCGCTGCCTTGATGTGATTGAGAACGCTAAAGTACAGCGTCCTTCCGCCTGTAACGCCTTAGATAGCCTGTTGGTTGACCAGAATGCTGCCGCTGAATTATTGCCGATGTTGGCTCAGCGAATGAACCAAGCGTCAGTTAAATTGGTGGCCACCGAAAATGCCATGGCTGGGCTTAGTGCCGCCAAAGATTTACAAGCTGCCGGGGAAGGGGATTTTGATACCGAATGGTTAAGTTATACCTTAGGGGTGAAGGTTGTGGCCGACGTTGATGAAGCGATTGCTCATATGCGCACTCACAATGCTAGCCACTCCGATGCCATTTTGTCGAATAACTTGCAGTCGGTAGAGCGTTTCGTCAATGCGGCAGGTTCGGCAGCGGTGTACGTGAATGCCTCAACCCGCTTCACCGATGGTGCGCAATTTGGCTTGGGGGCGGAAGTGGCCGTCTCTACTCAAAAACTACATGCACGCGGCCCCATGGGGCTAAGCGAGTTAACCTCTTATAAGTGGATTGGTATTGGCGATATGTTGTCTCGCCCTTAAGCACTACTCAATACCCATGCTAGAAGCCTGCACTGACTGCAGGCTTTTTATTAGGGTTTATCTATCGACAATAACTCTACGTCGAATATCAAGGTCGAACCTGCCGGAATTGATGCCACACTGCGGTCACCGTAAGCCAGCTGGCTAGGAATGAAGAAGCGAAACTTTTCGCCCACATGCATGTACTGTAAGCCCTCGGTCCAGCCGGCGATAACTTGCCCCAGTGGAAATTGAGCAGGGCGGCCTCGCTCTACTGAGCTGTCAAAAACTAATCCATTGATTAAGGTGCCGTGATAATGCACGGTCACGGTGCTGGTGGGGGACGGGGTGTCTCCAGCCCCTTCAACGACGTCTTCTAGAACCTTGTACTGTAAACCCGAGTCGGTGGTAACCACATCTTCTTGTTGGCCGTTTTTATCGAGAAACGCTTGACCTAGTTGACGGTTTTGCTTGACGACTTTGCCATTATTGTTGGCTCTAAGTAAAAACAGAACGACAAAAATGGCAAGTATGGCTAGAACCACAAATTTCAAAGTAAAGTCCTTGTGTTAAATGAATCAGGGTTTGCAGCACTTTACGTAACTCGAAGCGAAAAAGCACTTCATTTTTATGATATTAGCGGGTCATTTTCTTTACAAATACCACTACAAATAAGGCAATGATGAAGCTACCGCTAAAGGCTTCAATGGCAGCAAAAACGCGAGAAAGCCCCACCGGCGTAAAATCACCATAGCCGAGGGTGGTGAAGGTGACCACGCTATAATAAAGACACTCGGCAAAGGCGATGAGGTTTTGCTCAAGGCTATGTTCAAGGTTAAGCGCCACGATATTACCGTTGAAGTGAATGCCGGTAAAAAAATAAATTAATGCGCAGCTTAAAATGATCATCATGGAGGTGAGTACAACGCGCACTGGTAGCTCTCCATAGCCACACACCCAATCAACTATTTTAGAGATGATGCGCCGGTAAGAGTATTTGGGTAATTGGTAGCGACGCATGGTGAGTTCTTTACGTAGGAATTGCCCAGCGGTGGTAAATAGTCCTTCAGCCTCCGTCATTTTACGTAGGCTACGGTATACTTCCTCTGCTTGCTGGTAATAGTCTTTCATTGCCGCGAAGTCTTGTTGCTGCTTGGCTTGCTCGGCCCATTGCTCTTGTAAGAGCTGCTCACCTACGCGAAGGCTATCGCATTTACAATGATCCATTTTGCAGCCTAATAAATTGCTTAGGCTTAGGTCGGTATGATTGAGGTTGGCATTACGTAAATCGGCTTTCATAAGGCTGCCATGGCGCAGCTGCAAGTTAAATAAGTGGGCGCCATTTAGATTGGCTCGATATAAGTCGGCGCCACTCATATCATAGCCCTGCTTGCTATTACATTTAACTAGGTCAATGTCGGCTAACTGGGCGTTTTTCAGTAGGATACCACGCAACAAACCGCCGTTTTGGGCATAGTGTTCTAATTGTTGTTTAACGTGTTCGCCGCTTTTGTCAGCCTCGGGGTCGTGCCAAAAGCAAAACCCCTGGTTTTCTGCCGTTGCGGTACAGCGGGCACCGGAACTATCTTGGTAGCAGCAAGTTTGAGACGAAGCCATAATAGGTGCTCCTCACTTAGAGCAACAGGTTGATCTATAGCCACTTTTTATAGTGGCTCAGTGTTTAATTGTATTGTATGTGGGAAAATTTGCGAGTTAGCTTGATTGGCTTAGGCATAAACTCAGCTTATTTTTTACTGCCTAACTGTTGAAACTCATTTTTTAAAGTGGAGTAGCGTTCCGCATGGTTGTCGTTGAGTTTCAAACCATCTAGCTGTTTAATCGTTGTTTTACACTCGCTGAGCATTTGGCCGCTCATGCCTTTAGGGTTTTGGTTGAGCTGCTTTAATATCGCCTGAATTTTATTGAGTATGGCACCAGTATTGCCCGGCGCCACATTGAGAGCCTTGTCGAAGTAATTAATCGCATCCTGATAGCGATGTTCTTCATAGGCTTCGATGCCCATTTTGTTGTATTCGCGGAATTGCCCAAGTTTTAATTCAAAGTCTTCAGCTTTGAGTACTTTTTTTGCAGACTGAAGAGATACAGGGTCAATGCCTTGGCGTTTTTCTAGTTCTTCGGCAAAGGGCATGGCGTATTCAAATTCGCCGACGGAGTTTAACGTCAGGAAAGTATCCGGTAACAGCTCTCCACTAACTTTATTAGGGGCGTCTAGTAAACCTTCATGGCTGTCAAAAAGCAGGCGTTTGGCCTTATTTAACTCGCCTTTGGTAGCGTGTACTCGAGCCTGACTAATGCCTTCAAAGGCATCAAAGTTGAAATCATCATCTTTACCTTCTTCACGCCTGGCATGAAATAACACGGAGTTCACTTCTTGCAACAAGCGGTTCTTCCGATACAAATCGTCTTCGCTTTGCGCTTCATCAATAAGGCTACGTACATAGTTACAAAGGTGATGGGGGCCGCGATGAATGGAACGGCGCGCCAGTTGTAAGATGGTCGAAAAGGTTTCTTTGGCTAAAGTGAGGTCGCCGGACTCCATTGCTAATTCGGCAAGCAATTGTTGCCGTTCTAGGCTGTTTACCGCTAGTTTTGATGCTTTTAGCACGGTTTCTAGGGCTTTATCTAGTTCACCCTCGGCTCGGTAGGCGCGAGCCAACCAATCGTAGGCGGTAAGCAACAGTGGGCTTTCTGCCACTGAGCGATTTAAGGTTTCAATGGCATTTTTATTGTCATTTAACAGTAAATATACTCGCCCTAAAGTCGCCTTAGCCCATGTTTGTTTGCGCTCTTTTAATATTGCTTCTAAAGCGTCTTTAGCTGCGCTGTATTCCTCTAGTGCTATTTGTGCTTCCACTCGCAGGTTTCGGCAATAGTTACTGTAGCGGCTGTCTTGTTCGATTTGCTCATCGCACAGTTCGATAACTTTGTGATACTTTTTTTCGGCTAAGGCTTGATATATGCCGCGGAGGCTTTGACGTTTTAGGTTGGCTCGGGCTAAACGGTTGTGCAGTTGAAACTGAGAAAACGGTTTGGTGATAAATTCATCTGGTTCCATTTCCAGCGCACTTAATACCATACTTTTATTGTTATCACCGCTGATAATGAAAAATAGAGCATCGACATCTAACAGTTTACTAACTCGCAGCTCTTCAAGTAGCTGGCCGCCATTTTTACCGGTTCCCAAATTGTAATCGACTAATAAAATATCAAACTTACGTTTGCGGCAGGCTTTTACCGCGGCTTCGCCGGTATTAGCAAAAAATACATCCGTTGCGCCAAAGTTTTGCAGCATGGCTTTAAGCATCACTTGAAAAGCTCTTTGATCATCAACAATGAGTATCTTCTTGTCGCTGTAATTGTATTGCGTCGCCATTACTGAGTTTTTTATCCTTTTAACTCGCCGAAGTGTATGCTGATTGGCGGTAAATAAAGTAGTGTAAGTATAGACAGTTAGCTCAACAATAGTATCGTCTATTAACCCTTGCAAAACTAGCCTTGGTTGATTTAATATTAAGCAGTTGGTAGGGCTTCTGGTCATATCAACGCTGAGTCAAAGCCAAACTTGGAGTGATCCAAGGTCGGAAAGTTACAGGTCTTAAGACGTTGTCTTAAGATGGCTGGACCGCCTTAGTTGAGTAGTAAATTAAACCCTTTAGGTTTCATTTGCTGCTTAGTAAGTTAGTCTATTTACCGTTTATTACTTTCCGTATTTGGTTGGAACGCCAAGCTGATATTTAGCTTGGCGTATTTGTTTCTGCCGCCGCCACTTTTTTCTATTCTTGTCCAGCGCTTCAGTCGCTGCCTAAGTTGTGCCGTTTCGCTAATCTTGTTAATTGCAGAACAAGTGACTCCAAGCTAAATTTCAGGCATAAAAAAAGACATCTTAAAGATGTCTTTTTTTATAAAGATGGTGGAGGGAGGTGGATTCGAACCACCGAA
>NZ_JBNKPP010000169.1:0-16585 GCF_050295395.1 Agarivorans sp. | reverse complement strand
GTTCTAACAAAGCATGGCGACCAATACGTACCACATTGTAATAACGTTGATAGGGCGCATTGGGGTTTCCATATAAATCGAAGAAGGTTGCTTAGCCGTAATTGGCCGCAGGCCGCCCTTGAGCCACTTCGGCCCAATTCTACCAACAATTAGCTAATCGCCCAGTCATCATCCACCGACCATAACCACGCATCCACACGTTTGGCGACCCAATCATACTCTGCCAACTGCGCCCTACCGCCATTCTAGTTTCTATGTTTTTAGTGATGATGACGCCATGGTAGCAACTACCTTGGGTGGACTGGGACTATGTCAACTGCCCACCTGTTTGATCAGCGAACATCTTAGCAGTGGCGCGTTAGTGACGGTGCTGAATGACTACGCCGGGGCCACTATGACAATTTATGCCTTATGGCCACGCTTTCGTTATCATAAACCACGCCAACGCACGGTAGTAGACGCGCTAGTGGCCGAGGCGCAACACCCCACCTCGGTATATCACTTATAGCCAACAGCAACGGCCAAACGCCGTTGGCTGCCAGCGCAAGTTACGAATCTGCGAAGTTTTGCAGCGCTTCGCCAGTTAAACGATAAAGAATCCACTCATCCTGTGGCTCGGCGCCAATCGACTGATAAAAATCAATCGCAGGCTGATTCCAATCCAGCACACACCATTCAAAACGGCCGCAGTTTTTCGCCACCGCCTGCCGTGCTAAGTATTTTAGTATCGCTTTGCCCGCGCCAATTTTACGGTAGGGCGGCGCCACATAGAGATCTTCCAAGTAGAGACCATTTTTAGCTAACCAAGTGGAGTAATTGTAAAAATACACCCCATAACCCACCGCCTCACCGTCTAGCTCGCAAATAATTGCATGGGCAGTCGCTCCTTCAGCAAACAAGCTTTGAGTAATCGACGCCACATCGGCTTTGACTTCGTGCTCTAGTTTTTCATACAGAGCCAAGTCTTTAATAAATTGTAAAATGGTTTCTGCATCGTCGGGAATTGCCGGTCTAATATTGAGTTTATTCACTGCTACGATTACCTATTGATGACTCGCTATGCTGTTAATTTGCTTGGTTTTATAAGCGCCTAAATGAATCAAACTATTCATAATTGGGGCTTTGTAAACACAAAACATAACACAATTATTAGCCAATCTAGGCATGCTTTTGGCCACTCACCAGCACTAAAAAATCATCAGCCCATGCTTTCGTTTATCGGGCGCTCAGCGCCAAGCAATCAGATTTGCCAAGGTTCGACAAACCATCAACAGTATAAAAACAAAAATTGCATGCAATTTTGCATTCTTTATGTCTTAGAAAAGCATACAATAGCTAAGGTAAAGTGACTTAATATGCAAGTTGAGTAGCGATATTAGCTCTGGGCATAATACTAACCAGCGTGAATATTGGCGACTTCATCCGCTTTATGGGCCGTTTATTGCTACGCAGTGGCAAGATTTTACCAAGCAACTATGCCATCATTATCAACAGCGGGCTCAATAGTATGAGCAGGGCAACGATGAAGCTTTAACTTGGTGCAATGTTATAAACTTGGTCACCAATTGTGTGCATAATTGCATTTTATTTGTGCCAAAAATACCAGCAGAATAGCCAAAGACTGCCCTTAAAAAATATTTTTAAGGCACTGAGCTACAGATGAGAAAGATCATGGAACAACAAAAGTTAGCCAAACCCCAAGCGGCGCAGATTGCAGAAACCATTACCAATGCTGTTATGGAACACCGCCTTGCGCCGGGCTCTAAGCTCTCGGAATCGCGTATGGCTGAGGCTTTCAAGGTCTCTAGAACCAAAATCAATCAAGCCTTAGTGATGTTGGCAGAGAATGGCTTGGTGAAAAAACTGCCCAATCGCGGCTACTTCGTTAGCAGCCCAGGAGTAGCTGAGGCTAAAGAAATTTTTGCCATGCGCAACCTGCTGGAACCGGCGATCATTCGCGGCGTTATCGCTCATGCTAACAAGGCCGACATCAAGCGCCTAAAAGCCCATCTCGCCGCCGAAAAACAAGCCCGAGAACAGTCTAATCGACGTGCCATTATTCGCCTATCTGGCGACTTTCATATGCTGCTGGCCAGCATGTGTGGCAACCGCTACATCGACAAGCAAATGGCCGAGCTATGCCCGCTCACCTGCCTAATCATCGCCCTTTACGATGTGCCTAATACGCCGGCCTGCCCAGAAGATGAACACGACAACATTGTCGCGGCGATAGAAGCGGGTGACGAAGCCAAAGCCATAGCATTAATGCAACACCACTTAGCGCATATCGAAAACGCCTTAAACCTAGACGGGGCCAGCGATATTGATGAAGTGGACTGGGAAGCCATTCTTCGCTAAGCCGATTAGCATCACGCCAGCCCCTTCATTTACCATTGGCATAGTTCCTGCTTCGATAATTGCATAAATAATTGCATGCAATTTTGAAAACATTAGTTTTCAGTGCTATCAGGAGTAAAGCCATGGCTGACCGCTTAGCAAGTGGACGTTGTTTGTTGGGGGTATTAACCCCCTCATCGAATACCGCTTTAGAACCACTCACTAGCCAACTGTTACAACAAGTAGACGGTGTATCGGCACACTTCTCTCGCTTTAGCGTCACCCGTATCAGCCTCGGCGAGGACGAACTAAAACAGTTCGATCTTGAGCCGATCCTGCAAGCGGCTAGCTTACTGGCCGACGCCAAAGTCGACATGATTGGCTGGTCCGGCACCGCCGCAGGTTGGATGGGCTTTGAGCAAGACCAAACACTCTGCCAGCAAATTGAACAGCGCACTGGCATTCCCGCCACCTCTTCAATCTTGGCCTTAAACCAAGTATTAGCGCGCATGGCGATAAAACGCATTGCCATCGTCTCGCCCTATACCAGCGACGTGCAGCAGAAAATTATTGAAAACTACCAAAGCATTGGCATTAGCACCGTGGCCGAACGCCATCTAGAGATCAGCGACAATTTTGCCTTTTCTGAAGTTAGCCCGGAGTGCTTAAGACAAGCTGTCAGCGAAGTGGCCGAGGCCGCTCCCGATGCCATTTTACTGTATTGCACCAATCTTCGTTCGGCCGACCAAGTGGACCAATGGGAAGCCGAACTGAACATTCCGATTATTGATACCACCTCAACTGTGATTTGGAAAATGCTCGAAAGCATGAATTTTGACTGCGCCGAAGTGCGCGGCTGGGGTCGTTTTTTTCAGGAGGCCAAATGAGTCATCACTTTGATTTAGTTATTCGCAATGCCCATTGCGCCACCGGCGCCGATACCTTTATGGCCGACATTGGGGTACGTGATGGCATCATCACCGCGCTTGGCCAAGGTTTAGCCAGCGGCGCTCAAGAAATTGATGCCAAAGGAGCTTGGGTGACTCCCGGCGGAGTAGACGGGCATTGTCATCTGGCCGAACCGATTAAAGGTGATGTGGAAATGGCCGACGACTTTCTCTCTGGCCCGCGTTCGGCAGCTTGTGGTGGCACCACCACTATCATTCCTTTTGCGGTGCAGCAACGCGGCCAAAGTTTACGTGAAGCGGTGGAGCAATATCATCAACGCGCTGGTCAGCAATCCTGCGTTGATTACGCCTTTCACATGATCCTCACCGACGCCAACCAACAGGTATTAAACGAAGAGCTGCCAGCATTAATTAAACAGGGTTATACCTCGTTTAAAATCTACATGACCTATGAAGACATGATGCTGTCGGATCGGGAAATCATTAACACCTTAGCAGTAGCCCGTGAACATGGGGCGCTAGTGATGGTGCATGCAGAAAACTTCGACTGCATTGCCTGGCTGACCGAGCGACTCGTCGCCGCCGGCCATACTGCACCGAAGTACCACGCCCAATCTCGGCCGATGCTGGTCGAGCGCGAAGCCACTCACCGCGCGATTAGCTTTGCCGAATTAGTGGATGTGCCAATCCTCATCGTGCACGTTTCCGGTAAAGAAGCGATTGAGCAAATTCAATGGGCACAAAACAAAGGCTTAAAAATTTACGCCGAAACCTGCCCCCAGTATTTGTTCTTATCCACCGAGGATTTAGGTGGCGAAGACGACTACGAAGCCACTAAGTGTATTTGTAGTCCACCACCGCGTGACCCACAAAACCAAGCCTATGTATGGGATGGTTTGCAGGCCGATACCTTCTCGATTTTTTCCTCGGACCACGCGCCCTTTAGCTATGCCGATCCCAAAGGTAAACAAGCCTTTGGCGACAAACCTAGCTTCGACAAAGTGGCTAATGGTATTCCCGGCTTGGAAACCCGCTTACCACTGTTGTTCTCTCATGGGGTAATGAGCGGCAAAATCAGTATCGAGCAATTTGTGCAAATCACCTCGACCAATGTGGCCAAAATGTATGGTTTGTACCCACGCAAAGGCTCACTGTCGATAGGCGCCGATGCCGACTTTATTATTTGGGATACCGAGACCCGCCGCACCATTAGCAACGCCAACTTACACCATGCGGTGGATTACACCCCTTACGAAGGTATAGCGGTCAACGCTTGGCCCGCCATGACCTTCAGCCGTGGCACGCTGCTGTGGAACCAAGGCGAGTTTGTAGCGCCACAAGGCCACGGCCAGTTCTTAAAATGCGGCGCGCCGCAACCCGCCAAGCCCAAGGTGCATTCACAGCCCTTTAAACGTAGCGGAGTCAAACATGGATAAACTACAAAGCTTAGTAGCGCAGCTAGTGGCAGCCCGCCAGCAGCTCAAGCCAATGACTTACCAACAAGCTTTAGACCTAAGCCCAAGTACGGTACAGCAAGCCTATCAAGTACAAGGCGAAGTGGCTAAACAACTGGGCTGGTTTAAGCAAGGCGGCCCTAAATTGTGGAAGCTGGGTGGAGAACTGGGTCATTCCAGTGCCGCCGCGCTAGACGATTCACTATTAAGCCATCATCAAGACAATAATGAATTGGTGATTCCAGCTGATGAGGCCTGCAGCTTTACCGCCCTAGAGTTAGAGTTAGCGGTACGCCTAAAACAACCACTGGCTTATGGCTGCAACTTAAGTGAGGCCAAAGCGGCGATTGGCGAGGTGTATTTAGCGCTAGAAGTCTGTGACTTACGCGCCGACAACTGGCAGCAACTACCAAGTTTGTATCGCTTGGCCGACCACCAAATGAACCGCCGCGTCATTTTATTAGGCTCGCCGTTAATCGGCTGGGATGAGCAATTTAGCCAAATTGCGCCAGTGATTAAACTGGGCGAACACACGCTTAGCGAAGGCAAGCTAACTCACCCGCAAGGTCATCCGTTAGCGGCCTTGCCGTGGTTGGCCAACCTTAGTCAGGCGCTTTATCAGCAGCCATTAGCCGCCGGCAGCATCATCGCCACCGGCACTTGGGCTGGCCTACAAACTCTCACGCCAGCAACGCCGTTTTTTGCATCCCTAGAGGGCTTTTCCCCGGTGCAGGTGCGGCTTGAAACAAACTCCACATTGTCATAACACAGCATCAAGATCAGGAGACTATTTAATGGAACTAAAACAGAAATTCACCAAAAGCCTAAGCGCCGCGCTGTTATTTGCTGGGCTAGGTTTAGCCACTGCGGCGCAAGCACAAACCCTACGTTTTGGCAGTAACTTCGCGCTAGATCACTCCAGCACTAAAGCCATGGAAGTGTTTAAATCAGAGTTAGCCAAAACCGACGTCGATCTGGATGTAAATCTGTTCCCAGCTCTACAACTCGGTGGCGCCCAAGAGAACGTCGACCAAGTACGCTCTGGCGCAATTGCCGGTACTTGGATTGGCATTTCCTACTTGTCACGCATCGTGCCCGAGTTAGAAGCGGTGAGTATTCCCTTCGCCTTTGCCGAGCGCCAACAAGCCTTCGATCTTATCGATGGTCCGGTGGGTGAAAAATTTAACGCCCTGCTCGCCGAAAAAGGCTTTGTCTCATTAGGTTATATGGAGCTGGGCTTTCGCAATGTGACCAACAGCAAGCGCCCACTGAACAGCGCCAGCGACTTCGAAGGTTTGAAAATTCGTTTACAACCCAACGAAACCCACTTGGCCACCTTTCGCGCCCTAAAAGCCAACCCGATTTCCATGGATGTGAAAGAAATCTACTCGGCAATGCAGCAAGGGGTTATCGATGGTCAGGAAAACCCCTACAGCATTATTAGCACTAACCGCTTCAACGAGGTGCAAACTTACCTGTCAGACAGCCAGCACTTCTACGACTACATCGTAGTAGTGGTTAACAAAGACAGCTTTGAGCGCCTCTCCGCCAGCGAACAAGCCGCGGTAAAAGCGTCCATGACTAGCGCGATTAACTGGCAACGTGAGCAAGCCGCCGCCGATGACCAAGCCGCCAAACAGGCACTGATTGACGCCGGCATGGTATTCACGCCACTATCTGCCGAAACTCGCGCCGAGCTACGCCAACGCAGCAGTGGCATTGTAGAGATGCTAAAACAAAAAATTGGTGCCGAGATTGTTGACCAAGTGACTACGGAGTTAGCCATTGACTAAACTTGCTGAGCCCGCTTCAGCCCTTACGCGCTTTAGTCAGCTGCTCACTTGGCTTGATAAAGCCTCCTTCGCTGCGATTGTCGCAGCGATGGCCATGATGACGCTGTTGGTATCGGTGCAGGTCATGCTGCGCTACCTATTCTCGGCGTCCATCGACTCGGCAGCAGAGATTTCGCGCTTATTGTTTGTTTGGGCGATATTTTTAGCGCTACCGCAGGGTATAGCGCGCGGTATTCATGTGGGCATAGATGCGCTAACCAGCCGCATGCCTAAGTCTGTTTATCACTGGGTATGGCGCTTTACTACCGCGCTCAGCCTTGTGTTAATGCTGATCCTCGCTTGGCTGGCCTTAGACGCCATTGCCGATAAATGGCAGCAAATGATGCCCACTATCGAAATCACCGCCTCGATTTATTACTTTCCGGTACTCATTTGCGGCCTTCACGCTGCCTTGCATCTGTTGTTGCTGTTGTGCCAAGACCGTCCCCCCGCGGTGCAGGAGATCATTGAATGAGCATTGCCATTATTATTGTGTTCGTCATCTTAGCTCTAATAGGCATGCCCTTGGCTTTTGCCCTCGGTAGCGCCTCACTGGTGGGCTTATTTATTGGTGATATGAGTTTATCGGTGCTGCCTCAGCGAATGATGCACGCCATCGATAACTTTCCGCTAATGGCTATTCCGCTGTTTATGCTGGCTGGCGAGCTAATGGTAGCCGCCGGTATTCTGCAACGTTTGGTGGACTTTTCTAACTCGCTGATTGGCCGAGTCCATGGCGGCTTAGCCCATGTGGCGATTATTGCCGGCATGGTGTTAGCGGCGGTAAGTGGTGCCGCAGTGGCCAGTGCCAGTGCCCTAGGCAGCGCCTTAATTCCGTCGATGCGTAAGCAATACGACTCGGGTTATAGCAGCGCGGTGATCGCCTCGGCGGCCAACCTTGGGGCGATTATTCCCCCCTCTAACGCGATGATCGTGTACGCGCTAATGGCGGGTTCTACGGTATCGGTGGGTGGCCTGTTTATGGCCGGAGTGATTCCAGGCATTATTCTTACCGTGGGCTTTGGCGCACTGGCTAGCCTGATTGCTTGGCGCCGTCAGTATCCGCTGAATGAAGCCCAAATTAGCCTGAAAGAGATAGCCAGCAAAACCGTACAGGCTCTGCCGATTTTGCTGATGCCCATAGTGGTAGTGGGCGGCATTGTTGCTGGCGCCTTTACCCCAACCGAAGGGGCGGCCATTGCGGTGGTTTATGCGCTAGTCATGGGTTTTGGGGTAACCAAAGAACTGAAGCTTTCAGACTTACCCACGGCGATGTTCCACGCTGCGGTTACCGCCGCCATGGTGGGTGCATTGATTGCTTTTGCTGCCACCATTACCTTTGCCTTTACCATCGATTTAGTGCCAATGCGCTTAGCCGCTTGGATCCAAAGCCTTACCGATAACCCGCACATCTTCCTCATGCTGGTAATGCTGTTATTGCTAGCAGTGGGCATGTTTATTGAATCCAACGCCGCCTACATCATGTTGGTTCCCTTACTAGCACCGGTAGCGCAGCACTTTGGTATCGACCCGCTGCTATTCGGCTTTTTATTTGTATTTAATTTGGTGATCGGCATGATGACTCCACCGGTTGGGGTGCTGCTGTTTGTGATGTGTGGGGTATCTAAGATTGGCCTCAATCAACTGATCCGCAGCGCGTGGCCGTTCATTCTATTGCAATATATTGTGTTGGTGATGTGTATTTTGTTCCCCGACATTGTAACTTGGCTACCCCGCCAACTGGGCTATTAAGCAAGCCAATGAAGAAGTAAAAGATGATGAAAATTCTAATAATAAATCCCAATATTTCCAGCTCGTTAAGCGAGTTAATCGCTACCGAGGCACGCCGCTGTGCCGCGAAAGAAACTGAAATAACGGTACTAACGGCCCCCTTTGGCGTGGCCTATATCGAAACCCGCGCCGAAGCGCAAATTGCCGGTTATGCGGTAATGCAATTGGCCGCCGAGCACTATGCTGATTACGATGCGGTGATAGTGGCGGCCTTTGGCGACCCCGGCTTAGAAGCGCTACGTGAAATGTTACCTATACCGGTGATTGGCATGACCGACGCCGCGCTTGCCAGCGCTGCGCAGCTAGGTGGGCGGATCTCCATCATCGCTATTTCCCAGCGCATTCAAGCCTGGTATCGAGAAACCGTAGAGCGCGAAGGCCATTTAGCTCGCTTGGTATCGATTCGAGCCTTAGATGAAACCCTCAGCGACATTAGCCAAGTGCAGCAAAATCAGGGCGAACGGCTGATTGAACTGGCCAATCAAGCGGTCAAGCAAGATGGTGCCGACAGCATCATTTTAGCCGGCGCTCCCTTAGCTGGCCTGGCGCGAAGCGTGAGTAGCCAACTGCCGGTGCCGGCCTTAGACGGCGTCAGCTGCGCGGTAAAACAGGCCGAAGCTTTAATTCAACTCTACCCTAATCAGGCCCAACGCAGCGGCAGTTACGCCTTGCCGCCACGCAAAGCCTGCAAGGGTTTAAGTAAAGAGCTGAGCTTGCTGATTGGTGGGGAAAGCATAAGCGCTAGTTAACGCACATTTAGGCTGAATTTAGCCCAATAATAAGACTTAGCGGCTGGCATAAAGTGTCCGCCGCGAATTAGTCAATATTTAACTAACGTGTAAGCCTTAAAGGATACATAACGCATTGGCTGACAAGCTTTGATAAAAGCAATCGATAAAATAATGTAATAAGAACGATAAACGGAATATTAATGATTAGCTATTGATTGAAATAAAATTTGTTACCTAGAATATTATTTAAAAACAATCCAGCCAATAAGGGAGATTTTAAACTAGTTACCAGATGGGTAGTCAGCACCTAAATATTCCTGAACAATCTGCTGATAACGTCCATCTTGTTTAAACTGTTTAAGTATTTGATCAAACTTTTCTTTTAATTGGTAGTTTTGCTTAGTTTTAGCAAAGGCCATATAAGTAGGCACAGACTCTAGCGGGGGATAGAGCACTTTATATTTATGCTGAGCATTTAAGTTTTTAATTTCTTGAGCCAAAGTAATATGCGAGCCAATCACGATATCGACTCTGTTTTTTTCCAGCATCAACAAGCTTTGGCGATAGGTGGCTAACTCGATAACCCGAGGTAATGCATTGTTAGTCATTGCATTTTGCCACTGGCTACCGTATGTAGCCGATCTGAGAGTGGCAAATCGATAATGCCTCAAATTAACTAGGTTTCCGTTATATTGGATGTCTGAATCAGAATTAACTAATAAAACAGCATCTTGATTAAGTAAAACTTGCTGAGAAAAAATAAATTCTTCTTCTCGAGACTTAGTTTTGACAATAGCAAAAATAGCATCGGCTTGGTTTTCTCGAACCATTTTTAATGAACGGGAGAAAGGATAGCTGGTAAATTGAACAGGCTGCTCCATCTCTTTAAATACGGCTTTTACGATTTCTACGGCGATGCCTTTTAACTGACCTTTTTGATTATAAATAACAGGGGGTTGTTCAAAAGTAGCAAATTCAATGGTTTTAGCATAAATAAAACTAACTATTAAGAATGAGAGTACAACCAAGGTTAATAAACGAATAGACAGAAGCCGCATGCTTTGTGTGACCAAATATTTTTATATATAAAATAAGACTAGATTAATTCCATTCATAGTAAAGCTATGAAGCAGTTTTACCCAATTTTAGAACAAGTAGCATCATTCGGATAGAGAGAGAAGTTATGACTCGTATAGGTTTTTTAGGTTTAGGCATCATGGGTAAGGCAATGGCCTTAAACTTAGTAAAAGCGGGTTTTGAGGTGACAGTGTGGAACCGTAACCCCAATAAATGTGCAGACTTAGTCGCGCAAGGTGCCAAGCAAGCCGACACCCCCAAAGAGCTCGCCGCCAGTTGTGATATTAGCTTTGCTATGGTGGCCGACCCAGAAGCCGCCTTAGCTATTTGCCTAGGTCCCGATGGCGTAGCCGCCGGCATTGGCGAAGGGCGCGGTTATGTAGATATGTCGACAGTAGACGACAGCACCTCACAAGCCGTTGCCCAAGCCATTATCCAAGCGGGTGGTCGCTTTTTAGAAGCACCAGTATCGGGCACTAAAAAACCCGCCGAAGACGGCACTTTGGTGATTTTAGCCGCCGGTGACAAGAGCTTGTACAACGACGCGCTGCCTGCCTTTGAGGTAATGGGTAAAATGTCGCCCTATCTTGGCGAAGTGGGCCAAGGCGCCAAAATGAAACTGGTAGTGAATATGATTATGGGCGGCATGTTGAGCATCTTCAGCGAAGGCATGGCGCTGGGCTTAAAATCCGGCTTAGATGCCCAGCAGCTTAGCGATGTACTAGACGCCGGCGCCATGGCCAACCCGATGTTTAAAATCAAAGGGCCAATGCTGCTGGCAGAAGACTACAGCACCAGCTTTCCGCTGAAACACATGCAAAAAGACCTACGCCTAGCACTCGCCTTGGGTGACAAACTGGATTTGGCCTTACCCACTGCAGCCATCACCAACGAAGCCTTTAAGCAAGCGCGCAAGGCAGGTTATGCCGATGAAGACATTGCCGCCGTGTATAAAACGGTGAAGTAGGGCTTAAGCCTTAAAAGCCTGCTGCAAATAATCGATGAACACTCTCACCCTTGCCGAGAGTGTTCGTTTGCGCGGGTACAGTAAATAAACCGGCGAAGGCTCGGGTGGGAATTCGCTAAGTATGCACTGCAAGCTAGCAGCGTTTAAGTCGTCCTCAACATGGTAGCGCGGCAGCTGAATAATCCCCAAACCGAGGCGCGCCGCTTCAACCAAGGTTTCTGCTGAATTCACTTGTATACTACAAGGCAAACGCAAGTGTTGTAGTTGCTGCTCCACAGTAAATTCAAGCGGCAGCGGCTCGGCACTTTGGCTTACCCGAAAACCCACCATTTGGTGCCCCTTTAAGTCCTGCATATAGCGTGGACAACCATGGCGCTGCAAATAACTCGGTGCCGCCACGGTCACTTCGCTTAAACTGCTTACTTGCTTGGCCACCATGTCATCGGGCAAGGCCTTGCCCACCCGTAATACACAATCGATGCCTTCGCGCAGCGGATCCACCAGCCTATCGCTGTCACTCAAAAACAGCTCTATATCTGGGTAAGCATGTAAAAACTCAGCCAATTTAGGCAGCAAAAAATGCCGAGCCAAGGTGCCATGTACTTCAACTCGTAGTTTTCCCTTGGGCTTGGCGCCAGTAAAGGCGTTTTCCGCCTCCTCCAACTGTGCCAGCAAGTTCACGCTACGGAGGTAAAAGTCTTCACCGTCTAAAGTGGGACTTACCTGCCGCGTGGTGCGCTCAAGCAAACGCACGCCAACGCGCTGTTCCAACTGCTTAACCGCCTCGGTCACAGTTGAGCGCGGCAAGTTCAAACTGGTAGCCGCAGCAGAAAAGCTGCGCTGCTCAAATACACGTGTATAAACCCGCATGGCATCGAAACGGTCCACTCGATTATTCCAACTATTCGAATACTGTTACCAAGTATTGAGTGATTATTCGAACAATGCAAGCTGTTAAGCTAGCTAACAAATCCCCCCACTTATCGATTAGGAAAGCAGTATGTCGGCTCAAAACAAAGTGGCGCTAATCACTGGCGCATCGCGCGGTATCGGTGCAGCCATTGCACAAAGACTCAGCTACAGTGGCTATGCGGTGGTGATAAATTACGCCAAGCAAGCCCAAGCCGCAGAAGCCTTAGTCACTCAGCTCAATGCCGCGGGCGGCCAAGCATTTGCCGTGCAAGCCGATGTGGCTCAAATGGAACAGGTAGTGAGCCTATTTGATCAAGCCGAACAAGCTTTTGGCGGCGTCGATGTGCTGGTGAATAACGCGGGCATTATGACACTGGCACCAATTGCAGAAGTAGACCAACAACACATCGACCAGCAACTGAATATTAACCTTAAGGGCGCCATTTATTGCCTACAACAAGCCGCAAACCGGCTGCGTAATGGCGGGCGCGTCGTTAACCTATCTAGCTCGGTAGTAGGCTTAAACTTAGAAAGCTATGGCGTTTACGCAGCAAGCAAGGCCGCCATTGAGAGCCTAAGCCGAATAATGGCAAAAGAAATGCGCGGCCGTAATATTACCGTGAATGCCGTTGCACCGGGGCCTACCGCCACCGAATTATTTCTTAAAGACAAACCAGAGCAGCTGGTAGAGCGCCTAGCCAACATGAATCCTCTGCAACGCTTAGCTAGCGCAGAAGATATCGCCGCAGTGGTGAACTTTTTAGTGAGCCCTGATGGCGCTTGGGTCAACGGCCAAGTGCTGCGAGCCAATGGCGGTATGGTTTAAACGGCTTGATTTAATACCGTCCAGCTCGCCCAACAAAGCGCTTAGCCATTAAGGCTTAGCGCCAGCTTAAACCCCAGAAGGCGCAGGCTTGCTTCGATTTGCTGGTGCTTTCGGAATATAAAACTGGCAGGCCTGCCGGTCGGCACTGGTGGGTTGCTCCCACGCGCCGCATAAATCTTTGGTATTTTCTCGAGTACGAGTAAATTGCTGACACCTTCCACAACGTTCCATGTGCGCTTTCATCCTTGTTTGACCAGCGCAAAAACATAACTCAGGCTTGCGCTTAGGCCTTTGACTCAGCGCAAATTTAAGCTAAAACACCCGCTCTGGCACTGCTCACCAGCTTTCAGCCGCTCAACTTGGCAGGCCTAACATTTAGACCTTTTTGCCCGCTTGCGGGGTGGCTATCTGCGCAATATCGACTAGATTCCACGGCAAGCCTTGTTGTCGATATAGGCGTTTTTGCAACAGCGGGTAGTCGGCCACATCGTGGGCTAGGCGCTGGCCTACTACTATGCAGCGCAGTGGCACAGTGCCATTGTTAAGCAAGTTATGCGCTTCGCCGCCAGCGCGATAACCAATAAAATCCCCCGCCGCGACTTGATGCACCTCATCACCAATACGCGCCTCAGCTTGCCCTTCTAGAATATAAACACACTCATCCTCATGATAGTGCTTGTGCAACTCGCTAGACTCACAGCCCACTGGAATTTCAATTAAGTGAAAACCAAAACCCTTTAGCCCGGTTAAATCGCCCAAAGATTTATTCACCCGCTGCGCTTGAGGGTTTAAAAAATGGGTTTTATCCACCCCATTAAAAGCCTCGATCTCGGCTTTACTCAGTATGTAAGCGTCCATATTCTTGCTTCCTTAGTAAACTTATTAGCGCTATTTAGCGGGCCGCGTAGTCAAATCATCTAATGGGTCCATCACCACCGCGCCACCACAACGCTCGGCTATCGCCTGAATTTAAGCCTCTGCCAGTGCATAAGCTTGCTCATCATCAACTATAGGATGAAGTGAAAGCGCATAAGCGTAGTCGAGGGCTTCACCGGGCATTAAGGCCTGAGCTTCTTCGGAGGCGGGTTCGCGGTTTTCCAAAAATTCCAAAATAACTTGCCACTCACCTTCTAGGCCCGCTAACCAATACTGAGGAAATTCATTTTGTGTTTCTTCATACCAAGCCGTAGCTTGCGGTAGAGCAGTGTGTAGGTTCAGTGCACAAGTGGCCCAAATCATCCATATAGCCGCATCGGTGAACATGTTTTCTCCTAACAAAACCCAATCCCCATACTCAGCTATCATAGGCCACACTCAGCCTAAAAACGCAATTTTAACTTGGGCTTGTGATGCATTCCGATCCAATGAAAATTAACCAACAGTAAACTGTTGACCCGTCTATAAGTTCAGGGTTCATGATGGTTTCTCGGGCAAACATAGGAGCGGCTATGCTAACGGTAACTCAAATCGCTAAACAGTTTGGAATTTCGCGTAGCACTGTTTTGTACTACGAAAAACAACAACTGCTATTACCGACTTACCGTTCTGAAAACGGTTATCGCTGGTATGGCGACAAGGAAACGGAGCGTTTAAAAACAATTACCTCCTTCCGCTCATACGGTTTATCGATAGCCAGCATTCGCTCCTTGTTAGCCCGAAATGGCTTGTCTCAAACCCAGATATTGAAAGAGCACTTCACGCATCTGGAACGAGAAATCCAACACCTCCGCGCACAACAAAAAGCCATTGTTGTGCTACTTCAAGAACCTAGCTTATTAGAGGAAAAAATGGTGAATAAACAACGTTGGGTAGAAATTATGCAGGCCGCGGGTTTTACTGAAACCGACATGGTCAAGTGGCATCAAAAGTTTGAACAACTGGAGCCAGAGGAACATCAAAAGTTCTTAGAATCACTGGGTATTTCCAGCCAAGAGATCAACAAAATTAGAGCTTTCTAATGGCTTATTAGCCTCAAGGATGAGGCTAACCTAAATAGCCACCGACAGGCTAATTTTGCCGAGCCAGTAAGATACATATAGTTCATGATGCGGATCTCTTTTGCTATGTTCGGCAGGAGTAATATCGCTTAAAAAGTAAAATTTTATAAATAAAATTAATTATTTACATAATATCCTGAGACAAGTTATTAAATTAAGTTATAAATACAATAATTAAATCAGCCTGAATAAAATAAACAAAAGGCTCTAAATGTTTCTCGTAAATCTAAACATTTACAAAGTAAGGAAACTTAAATGACTAAACGTAGCTTAGCGATATTTGCATTATCTTTAGCGAGTTTAAATGCATGTACGAGCGATATAACCAAAGAAGAAGCGCCAAACCAGCCAGTGAAATACGTAGCGCTTACCTTTGACGACGGCCCCAACGTAACGCTCACGCCGATGGTAATAGAAAAACTAGATGCCCATAATGTTAGCGCTACGTTCTTTCTGGTCGGACAAAATATTAATGACACAACTCGTGATTTGTTAACAGGCATGGTGACCCGTGGTTACGAATTTGGGAATCACTCTTGGGATTATCAATTACTCAATAACAAAACTCGTGAGCAAATATTAAAATCTGTAAACGATACTCAGCAGGCCATTATAAATTACACAGGAACGGCTCCCGCCTTCTTTAGACCGCCAAACCTTGCCACAAGCGAAGTCATGTTTGATGTTATTGATTATCCGTTTGCCAGCGGTGTCGTGGGTTATGACTGGAGTGGAACCGGCGCAACTACCCAAGAAGTAGCAAATAATGTAATAAATAATGTTCAAGACGGCTCCATTGTACTACTTCATGACACTCAACCTCTTCCCCACCCAACCCCAGCGGCTTTAGACATTATTATTCCAGAGCTAAAAAGCCGCGGTTATCAATTTGTCACGCTTAGCAAATTATTTGAGATTAAAGGCGTGATACCGAAAGCTCATGATGGGAAGGTTTGGACAACGGTTAAGTAACCAACTCGAAACTGCAACAGCTACAACTTAGCTAGGCGTAGGCGGTAAATTTCAGCGATATTGTTAATACATTGCAGTTGGCTTGCATCTAATTGAGGACAAGCTCTGTATTTAAGTACATTTGGGTAAGTAAGGTGCCTTTGCGCAAGCGATGCCGGCGCTCAAGAGCTCTTGTACTAACCACGCCTCAGCTTGTTGTTGATTAGTACGATAAGGGTATGATTGTTCATTACAGCATATGCACAGACATCAATGGCGAACACTTCTGCCAGTGTTAACAAATAGTCTTCTACCCATTGGCGGCGATGTTCATAGCTCTTGCCTGTTTGCTTATCCTCACCACACAAATACGCCCGACCAACACAGCGGTAATAAGCCGTATCATCCAAGCTCACTTGCGATTGTCTAAGCTGAGGCATAACAAAAGCTCCACGTTAAGGCTTTACTTAAGCGCAGATGAGTGGCGATAGTTTCGCCACAATCATGGGTGTTTCAAATAGTCATTAGCAAAGTCAACCGCCGACACTTACTTGCTAACGATCTCTCGCTCAGGTTTTCTATGCTGGAGTTAATCGATAGGAATAGACTTGTGCGCGTTGACAGAGGGTCGTTTCAACACCCCGAGCATACGCGCTAACTTGTGAGCGTCGCAAGGGCCGAAGGCCCTGAATGACGTGAATTGTTATATTTTTATACTGCAAATCTCTTGGCAATATTGGCAATACGCTGCCCTAGATACTTTGCTGTGACTAAATCAATTGCGTTCAGTTCGCCATCTGCA
>NZ_JBNKPP010000168.1:0-1810 GCF_050295395.1 Agarivorans sp. | reverse complement strand
CATAATTTAATTTTGCTTGCCACTGCTTAGTTAAACGAAACTTAACCCGAGTAATAATCGCCTTATCTTTTAAGCCATGTTTAAACACACTGTCTCGATAAGCAAATTCACACTGGTGTTGCGACAGGCGCTTTAATTGCTGATCGGCAATGGAGAAAAACTCTACACTTTGGCAAACATCGGCCAACTCCACGCCATAAGCGCCAATATTCTGCACCGGAGCAGCCCCTGCAGTGCCAGGAATTAAAGCCAAGTTTTCTAAACCTAATACCTCGTGGTTCACACTCCATTGCACCAAGCTAGGCCAATCTTCACCTGCCGCCACCTCAAGTAGGTGGTCATCTTCAGTTTGCTCTAGAACAATGCCACTCAACTGATTAATAATCACCACACCGGCGAAATCTTCCAGTAACAAGACATTAGAGCCACCACCTAATACCAACCAGGGCAGCTGGTTAGCCCTTATCCAGCTAAATAGCTCTCGGAGCTCAGACGCTTCTCGTAATAAGTAGAGATAACGCGCCCGCGACGACAAAGCAAAACTATTAAACGGGGTAAGGTCGGCATGAGCAATAAGATCAAAAGGCTGCTTCATTTTCTTAAACGAACCCGACTAACCTCATGGTTGGCGCTCTTTTCTAAGATCAAGTCAGCCCGACCACGAGTAGGTAAAATATTTTCGATTAAATTAACGTAGTTAATTGATGACCAAATATGCCGCGCAATTTCAACGGCCTTAGTTTCTTCTATTTGGGCGTAATGGTGGAAGTAGTTATTGGGATGGGTAAAAGCACTAGAGCGGAGCTTTAAAAAACGCTCAATGTACCACGTCTCTAGTAAACTCGGCTCGGCATCAACAAAAATAGCAAAATCTAAATAATCAGACACAAACACTTGGCGAGATTGATTCGGGTAATCTCTAGCCGACTGCAGTACGTTAAGCCCCTCTAAAATCACAATGTCCGGCTGTTCTACCCGTACCTGCTTACCTTTAACGATATCGTAAGATAAATGGGAGTATACGGGTGCGGATACCACCGGCTCCCCGCTTTTTAAGGTGGCCACAAAATCAACCAAGGCTTTCTGATCATAACTTTCAGGAAAACCTTTGCGCTGCATCAGCCCTTTTTCTTCCAATACTTTGTTCGGAAAGAGAAATCCATCGGTGGTCACAATATCCACTTTGGGATGCTCAGGCCAGCGCTGTAATAAGGCCTGCAAGATCCTAGAAGTGGTACTTTTTCCACCTGCTACACTGCCCGACACCCCAATGATGTAGGGTACATGCTTGCGGCTACCAAGGAAATTAGCTAGCACTTCTCGTCGATCCTGACGAGCTTTAACATATAAATTGAGTAAACGAGATAAGGGCAGATAAATATCACAAACTTCAGGTAAGGACAGTTTTTCGTTAATACCACGAATACGTTCCAAATCATCTTCGGCTAAGGTTAGCGGAACTGATTTGCGGAGAGTGGACCAAGCTTCACGTTCAAAGTCTAAATACTTAAACACATGCTGCTTGGCGAGTTGAGTTGCTGGCATGGACCCTTCCTATATAATGCGCCACAACCTTATACCAAAACCACCAAACTCGCCAGCCAAAGCAAAGATTTAGCCTTGCTTACGGCATTTATCCTCATAGAAAGGCACAACCACCGAGCCGCGTTCGAATAAATGTTCTGCAGGTAAATCATAATCGTAAGCCCGCCGATTACGCGCCACCTTATTAAACACAATACCGGTAATATCTAGCTCAAAACGAGCTAGCTTGGCCAAAGCCGTTTCGATTGTTTTCCCGTCAGTACGC
>NZ_JBNKPP010000167.1:0-1840 GCF_050295395.1 Agarivorans sp. | reverse complement strand
GAGTCAAAAGGGGGATAGGCTATACGATGATAAGGCGAAACGTTTCTTTATTGGTGGTGCCTTTTTAAATGGTCCTTTGCTCGCGTTAACACTTGTCGCAACATACACCAGCGCCAGCTCTTTTATCGGCGGCCCTGGGGCTGCTTATAAAATGGGGCTGGGTTGGGTATGGTTAGCGTTAATTCAGGTACCTGTTGCCATTTTAACCTTAGGCGTCTTAGGTCATAAGTTTTTGAGTCAGCGCCATGCGCAACATGCCACCTTGATTGAATGGCTCGATGCTCGATATCAAAGTCCGTTACTTAGCCATATTGCGGTGGTAAGTTTAGTGACCGGATTTATAGCGATGATCGCGGTGCAGTTTATTGGCGGTGCAAGGTTGTTCGCGGGCGTTAGTGGGATCAGCTATGAGTTGGGATTAGCTTTGTTTGTCGTCACGGTGCTTGCCTATACCTTAACTGGCGGATTCCGCGCGGTAGTGTTAACAGATGCGTTGCAAGGGATAGTGATGCTGTTTGGCTTACTGCTGCTATTTGCCGGGATTTTGTCTCAGGCTCCCTTAACAGAGCTAATGGATAGCGTTAGCCATTATTCTCCTCAAATGCTCGAGCCGCATGGTGTAAGTGATGCGCTTGGCTGGCCTATGATGCTCTCTTTTTGGGTGCTGCTCTGTTTTGGTACTATGGGACTGCCGCATACCTTAGTGCGTTTACTCGCTGTAAAAGATCGTAGTGCTTTAAAGCGTGGCATGGTATGGGGAACCATTATCTGTTTCTTGATGACCTTGTTACCGCACCTTTGTGGTGTTCTTGGTCGGGCGTTTTATCCTGATTTGTTGGTTCCTGATGAGATCATGCCAAGTTTAATATCAGGCATTTTTCCTCCTTTTTGGGCTGGAGTCCTATTAGCTGCGCCAATAGCCGCAGTAATGTCATCAGTTGATTCCATGTTATTGCAATCGGCTGTTAGCCTTATTCGCGATGGGGCCGTGAAAAAATGGCCTCGCTTAAGTTCGAGCGCGCAGGTTAAATTGACTCGATTTACTATCTTGCTTATTACGCTTATTGCTAGTTATTGGGCAATGGATCCACCTGAAATGATTGTTTGGATCAACCTTGCTGCATTTGGGGCGCTTCAGGCCGTGTTTTTGTGGCCGATAATCGCGGGTGTGTTTTTACCCAAAGTGAATGGGAAGAGTGCATTAATATCGATGGTAGCAGGGCTTATTAGCTATCTACTGCTGCAATTTGCTGATCCCTTTATGTTGCATATCCATCCTATTGTGCCAGCGTTACTGTTGTCATCGTTTGTGATGTTAGTTAGCCATATCTGGCAAACTAGATCGAAGGCCGTGGTCTCCGAATGCTAATGCTTGCTATTGCTTGGGTTATTCGCTGATACGCAGTGTAAACCTAGATTGAATTAGTTTATATTTGCGGCCAGGTAATCTTTATTCTGGCCATAAAATGAATTCTAATTCTACACACTCATCAATTGGGTCAACCTCGCCCGTTAACGCCTGGCAGATGCCAGATACTTTAGTCATCATCTTTTTTGTCGCGTTAGCGGCAATGCTTTTAACCTATATCATCCCTGTTGGCTCATTCGATACCCAAGAGGTTGCTTATGTCAGTGACGGTGTTGAAAAGAGCCGTAGTGTTGTCGATCCAAGCTCGTTTCGTTATCAAGTTGATGATAGTGGAGCTCCAGTGCTTCAACCTATCTCGCTATTTAACGGCGGAGGGGATGTTGGTTTTTTTAACTTTGCTTTTGAAGGTTTAGTCTCAGGGTCTAAATGGGGCACGGCCATCGGTGTGATCATGTTTATGTTGGTCATTGG
>NZ_JBNKPP010000166.1:0-1843 GCF_050295395.1 Agarivorans sp. | reverse complement strand
TAATCAACTGGACGTATTACGGTTGTCGCGGTTTTTGCTAAAACAAAAAGCGGCAAAAACAGCACCAACCTACACGCCAGTTATTAAGGCGTTGGTATGACTCCCCCTGTCAAGTTGGCCGCCTAAATCCCTAGCTCGTGTTGAACCATAGCGCTTAGTTTAAAGGGCGAGTTAATGCACAAGATTGAAGCAAGTAAGTTCGTCGGTTCTCATGCTGATATCCGTAGATTACCCAAATTACGGGCAGTGCTAACCTTACTTATTCCGTCGTGACACCTGTCTTCAGTCTATGTTCGTGGGTCAAGGCTAAATCATTAACCTTGCCATCCTAACGCCGTCGGTGGTTGTGCCACAGCCGATGCTTAATCTCATGCACTAACTCTATTCTTGTCATTATGCGGGTACTCTGGCTAAACGCAGTTTGGGGTTAACATCAACTAAAACCAATTGTTTAGCTATCGCCCAAATATAGGCAATCATCTCTCGGGCAATGGCGGTTACCACCACGTTATAGTGTTTACCTTTGTGCATCAGGCGTTGATAACGGCGGCACAATCGCAATTGAGCTTGCCAAGCCTTGTCTACAATCGCTTTGGGTAAACCTTCTTGCCTGAGCTGTAAGTCACTAGAGATGTTTGCGGGATAACGGTAGCTGTGAGCTCCTTCAATAAGTAAACGTCTAGCTCGGCCATTACCACATTTGGTGATTGCGCCTATATGTCGTTTTCCCCCACTTGAATGTTCACTAGGCACTAAACCTAAATAACTCATCAATTTTCGCGGGTGGTCAAAGCGGCGTATATCACCCAGCTCTGCAATTAGGCCAGTGGCCACCAGTAGCCGAACACCACGCATGGCTTGTACGGCTTTCACTACTGGGTAATAACGCCATGCTTGTACCTGATGGGTTAATTCATTATCAAGACGCTTTAAGCGAGCAACACGTTCATTAATGGTGTGTAAATACTCTTGTAGCGCAATTTGTTGTGCTGGGTGGGGCAGTACCAACTCGGTGAGCCAACGCAGGTGTTTAGCCGACCAATTGGCAGTGCCCGCATAGTTAATGTTGTTACGTAGTAGCAAGGCTTTTAACTGATACTTGGCATCTTTTAGGTCTTTCATGGCGGTTTCACGCGCACGGGATAAATCCCTTACGGCTTCATCTTCAGGCTCAGGGACATAAATCGGTGTAAGGTCTTCAGTTTTTAGCAGCTTGGCAAGTTTGAGTGCATCACGCTTATCGGTTTTAATCTTATCGCCTGGCTTTTTAGGGATAAGCGAAGGTGCCACTACATAACAACAATGGCCAAGGCTGGTGAGCAGGCGATATATCCAGTAGCCGCAAGGCCCCGCTTCATAGACAAAGTGTAGGGTGGCTTGTGAGTATTTAGATTGCAATTGCTTGGCCAGTTTAACAATAGCGGTTTTAGCGCTAGATATTCTACCGAAGTGAACAGCTTGTGCGCCTCGTTGGCCTTCAATATAGGCGACTTCAACAAACTCTTTGTGAGTATCTAGGCCAATAAAAAGTATGTTATGTTTGTTCATGCTGATCTCCGATTTAGTTTCTTTAACAAAACTATTATGGCTCTGGCTTTCAGCTAACCCACGAAGTTGGAGATCAGCACCTTCTTGGGGAGTCATTATGTCTATGCTTTCAATCTACTTATCTTCAGGTGTTTCAAATGATGGATTATCTTGTTTTTTTAGGTATTTGCCTTGTGGCAACTGTTAGCCCTGGTCCAGCTGTATTTTTGGCGATAAAGAATGGCGCTCTGTTTGGATCCAGAAATGCACTAGTTGGAGTGTTTGGTAACGTGTTTGCAATGCTCACGTTGGCTTC
>NZ_JBNKPP010000165.1:0-23734 GCF_050295395.1 Agarivorans sp. | reverse complement strand
CGCCATAAGCCCCCTCCGGTATGATCAGACTGCTCATCAAAGGACTTAGACAAAATCTCATTCATCAAACTCGAACCGAGCTCGGCCGCGCGAAACTGATAAACAGGCTCTATGCTTCGCCGCGCTTGGGGTACTAAAAAGGAGCTAATCACCACCAAGGCAATCGCCATCACCACAATGCCAACAATCAGTTCGATTAAAGTAAAACCAGCGGCAACTCTAGGGCGCATGAATATAACCCTCACTTTCGATGATTATTTGCCTGCTCTCCTGTCCCGCCAAATTAATCACACAGGGAAAGGCACTGCATAAACTGGAATCAGCCAAACGCACTCGGCCCAAACCATCGAAAAAGACCCGACCTTGGCTCACTTGAATATCACTAAAAACAATCGGCTCTAGAAGATCTGCCGCACTGATACAGGTATTAGCGGAATCTACCCGCCCAGAATAATAACGGTTTGTTTCAATCGCCAAGAAAAAGCAATCTTGATAATGATTCATCGCCTGAGTTTGCACCAATTGCAAACGGCTTAACAGCTGGGCTTGTAGGCTAGCTTCAGCAAAGCCGCCACGAAAAAACTTAGGAGCCGCCGTCACTGCCAGAATGGCGATAAGGATGAGGGTAATCACCAGTTCAACCAGAGTGAAGCCGGTAGTGCAGAAACGAGAACTCGGCGGGGTATACAACTGGGGCAAAATCAGTAGGGCCGGCCTAAGCCAGCCCCTGACTCATTAACAGCCGCCAGTGAAAGCGGTAATCACAGGCGTTGCGCCATTAGCCGCAGACTCAGTGTATTCTACACGGCATTTATCAGCATCAGTTGCCGCACTATTTGGCTCAGTGAAACCAGCAGGGGTAATCACCACCGGAGCTGTCCCGGTAAAGGTCCAATTGGCAGCAGGTAAATCAATCCAACGATTACGTTGAGCTTCGGTGGTTAACGCTACTTCAGCGGGATAGCCAAATACCGTAGCAACATCCCCGCCACCGATTTGAATGGTATCATCGCCCTCGGCTTCTACACCATCAATCGCCGCACGGCTAAAAACAATATTAATGCCGCCACGCAACGCGCCTTCAAGGCCTGAAACCGTCGATGTCCGCGCATCATTAGATAGATTCAAAAACTTAGGCGCAGCAGTTACCGCCAAAATGCCTAAGATGATGATCACAATCACCAACTCAATCAGAGTAAAACCTTGTTGTTTTGTTACTTTCATTACTATTTCCTTAGAAATTACTATTGATACGGTTAATTAGGAATATTGGTAAATACTCGCCCAGAGGCGGGTTGATAGCTAAAGTTGTTGTAGGTATTTTCGCCACTACCGGGGTTAAGATAAGAGCCATCACTATTCCTAGCTAAAGCGCTCACTTGATAAAATACGCAGCGAGTCGCCTCGGCGCTGCCGCTAACGGTGGCGTAATATTTGTAGTAGTCCCCTTGAGAGCTAACCTCTGAAAAGTTAGCACTGGCACGTGCCGGATTTTGTAAAATAGCGTCCCACACTTTAAGGCATTTGTCTGCGGTTAAACTCGCGGGGTCGACACTTTCATCATCACTGCTCATGGGGTAGCCCGGTGCCACGCTGCCATTGGCTAATTGAGCCGCGCTAGGCGTAGTTAAATACACTTTTTGCGTATCATAAATAACGGAATTTTTACCGTTTTCACTGGGGCGCCCTTCCGCCTCCCATTGAGCGCGAGCTAAAGATACGCCGGTAGCAAAGCCACCAGCTACACCTTCTAGGCTAGCGACTTTGGCTTCATCGGTCACATCAAGGAAACGCGGCAATGCAGTAACAGCTAGAATCCCCAACACCACGATCACGATAACCAATTCAATTAACGAGAATCCTGAATGTTGATGCGCGTTAGGCGCTGTAGAAGAAATATCTTTCACTTTTTTGCATACTCCTTTCTAAGCCTTACAGCCCTTGCAATAATACTTGCCCTTGCTGAGCTTGATAAACCAGCACCAGCGATTGTTTGAAGGTAAATTGGCACTCTTGCTGCGCATACTCTGCCAAAGCGGCGGAGGGTTGCTGTTGCCAATCTAAGCCCATAATATCACGCCACAATAACAAGCAATCTTGACTTGAGTTGACTTTAGGCCAGCCCGCTTGATTCATTTGTAAGGTAATACTGTGGATGGAGCCAGTCCCTTCGCTACTGTCAGTTCCTTGCCAAAAATTAAGAGTTAGCTGCGTTGGTCTAAAACGCGCCAACCATAAACCATGTACTTGCGCTAAGCGACTTACCCAAATTTGCTGGTAATCTTCTACAAGCTGTTGTTCTGCTTGATCAATTGTCCTAATAAAGCTTCTTAAAAGCAATAAGATAAGCAGTAAAACTATGCTAAAGCTCACAAGCTGAACAAAGCGCTTACGGTTGTCATCCAACAGCTTGCGTTGGTTCAACTAAGACCCCCTCACCGCGCGCATCATATCCCACATTGGGGTGAAGATACCTAAGGCGAGGATCAATACCATGATGGCGACCACCGCGATCAAAATAGGCTCAATTCGCGCCGTTAAACTTTTCAGGTCGTAATCCACTTCGCGCTCATAAAATTCGGCCGCTTCATTCAATAACTCATCGACTTGACCGGTTTCTTCACCAACAGAGATCATCTGCAATACCAAGGGAGTAAACAACTCACTGGCCACCGCATTGCGTAGCAGGCTCTCACCTCGCTCGATACCACGACGCATCTCAACGATGCGCTGTGCCATAAAGGCATTGTCAACCGCCCCGGCCACCAGCGATAGTGCTTGGTTTAATGGCACACCGGCGGCCACCATCATAGAAAAACTACGAGAGAAACGCGCCAGCAAGGAGCGTTCAATTACCGAGCCTACTATTGGCAAACGCAAGCGGGTTTTATCCCATAACAAGCGCCCTTTAGGCGTAGCCAAATACCAGCGAACGGCCACTATAGCGGCAATAAGCATAAGCAATAACAAGGGCCAATAATGAACAAAAAAGTAAGACGTACCTATTAAAATACGGGTTGCCAAAGGCAATTCAACATTGAAGCGACCAAAAATCTCAGCAAACTGAGGGATCACCAGTATGTTCAAAATCACCATCGCCACTACTATCGCAATCATCACAAAAGTGGGATAACGCATCGCTGTTTTAATTCGCTTACGGGTATCCATTTCCAGTTCAAGATATTGAGACAACTGTAAAAAAGCTTGTTCAAGACGACCAGTGTTTTCACCCACATGCACAATACTGACAAATAACTGAGAGAATACTTTGGGATAATCAGACATGGCCGTAGATAGCGTTCGTCCACTGCCTAAAGCCTCGGATACGCCAGTTAAAGCGCGTTGTAACAATTTGCTATGCGCCGATTCGGCTAAACCGTTAATGGCTCGCATGATGGGGATCCCCGCTTTGGTCAGCGAGTACATTTGACGAGTAAACACCACTAGCTCATCGAGTTTAATTTTTCCTTGCCATAATTGGCTGACATCAAACGAGCCTAGCCCGGCATTGCCCGACTTGGCTTCGCTAATTTTAATCGGGGTTAAACCGCGCCGTAACAAGTTTTCTGCCGCAGCGTTAACCGTAGCTGCTTCAATGTCACCGCTGACTAAACGGCCATTGCCATCTCGGACTTGATAGCGAAACACAGCCATTAGACAGACGCTTCCGAGCTGCTAGCGCTAGTACCATAAAGGTCAACCTCTTCAACTAAACGCAATACTTCTTCAATCGCCGTCACCCCTTGTTTAGCGTAATCGAGCGCCGCTAGTGCCAAGGGCCGGTAATGCTTAGAGGCCTTAGCCACTTTTGAAAACTCATCTGGATCATTGCGTCTTAAGCTTTCCATCATTGCTTCATTGAGCTCCAGCATCTCAAATACCCCAATACGTCCCTTGTATCCAGTATAGTTACAGCTTTGACAGCCCTTACCTTTATAAAAAATATGCTGGCTTAGATCCTCGCGGCTAACATGCTCTAACCACATTTTTTCCTCTAGCGAAAACTCATGTGGCTGCTTACAGTTTTCACATAAGCGTCTTACCAAACGCTGGGCGATAATCGCGCGTAGCGAACTCGCTACCAAGTACCCCGCCGCCCCCATATCGATCAAACGCAACGCACTGGTTATCGCATCGTTAGTATGTAGGGTGGTTAATACCAGGTGTCCGGTTAAGGCGCCCCTTAGACCAATTTCTACGGTCTCTTGGTCGCGCATCTCCCCCACCAGTAAAATATCGGGGTCTTGACGTAAGGTAGTACGCAAAACACTGGAGAAAGTCAGGCCAATTTTACTATTCACCTGTACCTGATTAATCCTAGGCAAGCGATATTCAACCGGATCTTCCACCGTAATGATTTTCGACTCAGGCTGGTTAAGTTCGCTTAATGAACCGTATAAGGTGGTGGTTTTACCGCTACCAGTAGGGCCGGTGACGACTATCATGCCATGTGGGCGATGCAGCTGGCGACGATAACGTTCCATAATATCGGCCGGCATACCCGTTTGTTCTAAAGATAAGATCCCGGCAGATTGGTCCAACAAACGCATCACCACCGACTCCCCAGCCTGAATCGGCATCGTCGATAGGCGCACATCAATCGAGTGACCACGCACTTTAATGTTAAAGCGTCCGTCCTGAGGTAAGCGTTTCTCTGAAATATCTAAACCAGCCATCAGCTTTAGCCGCAGCACCAAGGCAGAGGCAATTTGTACCTCGTTTAGTACACTTTCTTGTAATACACCGTCCACCCGCTGGCGGATCCGCAATACCTTCTCATCGGGCTCGATATGAATATCCGATGCCCCCACCTGCACCGCGTCTTCAAATAAAGACTGTAGTAACTTAACCACCGTGGTTTCGTTACTTTCATCGGCAGAAGTAGCCAAGCCAATATCAAACTCTTCGCTACCGGCGTACTCTTCTTTCAACTCTTGAGCGAAACCTTCAATTTCGCGAGTGCGGCGATAAAAACGGTCAAAGGCTTCTAATACCTGTGACTCACGCGCTACCACATATTTAAGTTGATGTGGCGCTAATAGTCCGGCTAGGGTATCGATGGCAGATAAGTCGGCGGGATCGGAAAGGGCAACAGTTAGTACCTCGCCATCCTTATGAATAACCAGCGCCCTAAGCCGACGAGCGTGCACCTCGCCCAGCATGACCACGGCATTGGCATCAATGGCCACTTTGGCCAAATCAACAAAAGGAATGCCTAATTGGCGGGCCAAAAATTCGAGTAATTGAACCTCGGCAATCACCCCTAATTCAATTAAGGTAGCGCCTAGTTTACGGCCGGTTTGTTTTTGTTGCGCTAGAGCACTCATTAGCTCGGCTTCGCTAATCACTTGCTCATTAACCAGCAAGTCTCCTAAGCGCATCCGTAATTTAGGTTGTGCCATGTTATTGCTCCAACTGTTTAATTCGTGAGACGACAAACTCACTGGAGTTGGCCGATAACTGCCCCACCAACTGAGCTTGGCGATAAGCACTCAAGGCTTCAGCATAATTTGCTAATTTGTCGTTGGCGATGGCGTAACCCAACCACCAGCGTGCTCGCCTAGGCTCGTAACGCAATAAGCGTTGGTAGCTAACTAAGGCCAATTGTTGTCTATCAAGACGCTGCGCCAAGCCCGCTTGCATTGCGTAGTAGTCGACATGTCCGGCAATCTCTGGACTAGCGCCTTCTAGGTAAGCCAACGCCTGAGTCAGTTGTTGTTGTTGCACAAAAATTCTAGCCAACATCAAACGAAATGTACTGCGCAGAGGCTGTAGCTGCAGACCTTCTTCTAACAAATTGACCGCTCTGGGAAGATCGCCGCTGGCATACACTAGCGCCGCCAATTGCTCCCTCACTTCGTGCGCGCTATGTTCTAACTGCAACGCTTTGCTAAATTCCACTCTTGCCTGGCTCGGCTGATTTTGTTCTAGCGCCTGAAAACCGCGCCGTTTATACATCGCGACCCGCTGCTCTACGCTCAATTCTAAAGGCTTAATTTGTAACTCACCTTCAGCAATTGGCGGATTAGCCAAAGGCTGTTCGGTCTCAGGAGCTGCCACAGGAGGTTTCTCTTCAACCGTGGAGATCTTAGTGTCGCTTTGAGCAACAACCTTAGCAGGTGTTTGCGGCGGCTCTATTGACTCAGCGACAGCTTCTGGGAGAGCCGTTTCTTGCGCCTCGCTGCTAACCTGCTCAGAGGGGGCTACCATGTTTGCCTGCGGCAAATTTGCTGCTGTACTAGGCTGTAGTGATTGCGTTTGCGGCTGCGCTGGAGGCGTCTCACTAGGCTGACTATTTTGCGGCGGGCTCACCTCTACATCTATCGCCTGTGCTACCGCTTGTAGGGCTTGAGTTTGCTCTAAGCTAGTGGCTTGCGCACTGGAGCCACTATTAGTCGTGGCGGCTTCATTAAGCACTTCAACCTGATTGTCCGACTCGAAATCATCAAAATAACGCAGCGCGAACCAAGCCGAAAAAACCAATACCAGCAACGCAAAAACAATTAACAGGTAGAATCTAAAGCTACGCCCGTTATCTTCCACCAAGGGAGACATGGCTTGAGCATTATGCTGCTGACGCTTGTCTAAGTCTTTCAGCATTTGATTAATCACACTCATTGCTGCTGACTCCAGTAAATCCCCATGGCCAGCGCTAGCAAGCCGAGCAGCAAGCCAAACAAGTAAGTCGACTTGGATTTAGGCATCACCGCGTCTTCAGTATCGATGATCGCTTGCTTCACCATTTTCACCGTGATTTGGCTGGCACCTTGTCCATAACACAGCATCAACACCTTATGGCTTAAAATGTTAATCAAGCGAGGGATGCCGCGGCTGGCTTTAGTTAATAATGTAAGCGATGCTGCATTAAATAACGGCCCGCCACGGTAACCACTTAAATGGAGGCGATGCTGAATATAGCTGGCGACTTCCTGTTTTTCTAAAGCGCGCAGTTGATAGGAAAAGGTGATGCGCTGGCGCAATTGACGCAACTGTTGGCTAGCCAAGCGCTGATCTAATTCCGGCTGGGCAAACAACACCACATGCAATAATTTACGTTGCTCGGTTTCTAAATTGCCCAACAAACGCACGACTTCTAAGGCTTCATCACTCAAGGCCTGAGCCTCGTCAATTAACAGCACTACTGGGCGCTGCTGACTGGCAAACTCAATTAAGCGCCGGTTAATTTGTTCCAATAAGGTATGTGCTGAGCTGCCTTCTTCAACGCTCAGCCCTAGCTCAGAGGCTAACGCTGCATGGATCTGCTGGGCCGACAGACAGGGGTTAGGCAGGTAGGCAAACTGATACTGCTCGGCCATTTCATTAAGCAGCTTACGGCACAGTAGGGTTTTTCCGGTGCCCACTTCACCGCTAACCTTGATAAAGCCCTCCCCCGATTGCAAAGCGGTTTGCAATACCTGTATGGCCTCATCGTGTGGCAATAAGGCCTGATATAAACCGGTATTAGGAGTTAGACTGAAAGGCGCTTGTGAGAGCCCAAAGTGTTGCAAATAAACTGCCACCGAACGACCACCTATTGTTCTGGATACCAAGTATTAAGCAGCTCTTGGGACTTTTTCAGTTCGTTCTCCCAAGTATTATGCGCCACCACCGTAGGCTGAATTAAAATCACTAACTCGGTTTTCTGAGTGGAGGTCACGCGGTTGGTAAAAAGCTCTCCTAAGCCGGGAATAGCGCCAACAAAAGGCACCTTAGATACCACTTCTTGCTGCTTAGAGCTCATTAAGCCACCAATCACTACTACGTCACCTGAATTAGCCTTAATTACCGTATCGGTTTCGCGAATATCACTTTGGGCTAAAGGCAAATCTAGGGTATCGCTTGCGCTGCCAAAAGATATCACCTTGCGTTGCTCTGTTACTTCGGTTACTGATGGGTGTACGTGTAATAATACTTGGCCAGCGTCATCAATTTGTGGCGTCACGTCCAAGGCCACCCCAGAAAAGAACGGCGTTAGTTCGACGCTAGGGTTGGTCACCGGATTAGTACCGGTAATGGTGGTGCTGGAAACATCGGTAACAAAGTACTCGTCGGTGCCCACTTTAATGACCGCTTTTTGATTGTTCGACGCGGTAATACGAGGACTCGATAGAACATTCACATCGCCCTGAGTTTGCAATAACTTCACCACCGATTGGAAATTACCCTCGGTAATAGTTAAGGCGCCACCACCACCAAGTAAATTGCTTATCGCATTGCCCGGTAATTGAGAAACACTGTTAAACAACACCTCTGTCGAACCAAACAAATCACCCGCGTTGGTCCAATCAATACCCTGCTGATAACCATCACTCAAGGTCACTTCAATAATCTTTGCTTCTAAAATAACTTGGCGTTGCAAGTGCTGCTCTGACTGAGTCAGAAAAGATTTAATCATTCGAATTTCGTCAGGATAAGCGCGAATAGTAACAAGACCCGCTTGAGGACTCACCACCACCATTCGACCATCCTGAGCGTAAGAGCTATCATTACCCGCGTCGCGACGCATATTAATGCCAATCATGCCACGCAGGGTTTCCTCTAACTCAAACCAAAAACGCGTCTCGGTAGAAGACTCAATCTTAGTGCCGTTAAAGCTATCGCTACGATTCGAGCTATTGCTGTTACTCGAAGATGAATTTGTCGAGCGATTCGAATTATTGTTTGAATAAGAGCTATCGGAGCTATTGTTATTGTCGTTTTCGTTGGAAGTAATACCACCAGAATTAATTCGAGTGCGAGTATAACCATACCGCTCTAACATTAAGTAATTTAAGGGAATCGTCTCTATTCGCATACCGGCTGGGTAAATATGCAATACCTTGCCATTGCGTTTGATGTCGTAACCGTACATATCGGCGACCACATCCAATACTTCCTTTAAGCTCACTTCTTTCAATTGGAGTGAGATCTTACCTTCCACTCCTGGGTGTAAAGCCACGCTTAGCGGCGATCCTTTGACTAAGGCAGGGAAAAACGCGCGCGCATCCACATCACGGGCGTTCACATCAAAACGGTGTTCCACTGGCAACAAAGTATGTTCGGCTAACGCTAACTCTGGCATTAACTCCGCACTCACCTCTGGCGGAAGCTGAGCCAGCGTTAAGGGTTTAACACTACTTTGCTGAGCTTGATTAATCGCCTGTTTTGCTTCAGTTGGCTCGGGTCTTGAGGTGGTTTGACAGGCTCCCAGCAATATCACACCAGCGCCAATTAACATCCCTTTGATATACATGAATTACTGCCCCTGCCCGGTGAGCTGCTTCACCGAAACCTTGTCCAATTGAATCTTATAATGTTTCCCGGCGCGTGCTAACACGACATGATCATGCCCTACTCGAGTTAAGGTATAACCGGAAACGCTCTCTTTTAAAGCGACAAACTGTTGGTTCAGTATCGCCCCGCTTTGTTGTCCATCTTGAATTACCGCCTGCAAACTGGGTAAAACCGCTGTCGACTTTTTATTTACACTACGTTGCTCCGCTGGCGGAGCTGTGGGATCTGTTTGCGCCAGCACAGGCAAGCCCAAAACCACAACAAAACAGAATATGATTAGCTGCTTAACCACTGATAAAATCCTTGTTAGAACTCAGGGTGTAAATCTCGATGGTAATCTCGGTAGCTGGGTATTCAAGTACTTGATAATCCATCAACTGCCATAAAAACCGCTGTGGTAAAGCCTCAACCTTTTGTAAATAATCAAGTAGCGCAAAATAACCGCCACTAAGGCTTAAACGAATACCATGGCGGTAAAAGTTTACACTTTCAGCCCCCTGCTCCTCAGTACTTAACACCGCTTGTGGTGGCAGAGATTCCATAGCCAATAGCTGTAAGCCCTCAGATTTCGCTAATAAACGCTCTAGTACCCCAGCCATTTGAGATACTGAAATCAGCCCAGCATTTTGCGCGGCCAGCTCACTGTCAATCTGCGACAACTGAGACTGCAACTGGCTTAACTGCCGAGCTATCGCTTGATTCGGGTCCTGACGAAGCTTTAGCTCGCTAAGCTCGATTAACTGCTGGGTTTCTCTTAAGGCGATGTTAGCTTGACTTAATTCCCGTTCCGCCTGTTGCTGCTTCAGCATGCTAGGCTCGAGCAGCAAATAATAAGTAGGTAAAGCGATTAACACGACTCCGGTTAACAGTATCAGAACCCGTTCACGTAAGCTCAGTTCAGAGAAAACGCTTTGCCAATGTTGCCAATGCTCAGTCATTTAAGCCTCCAGCCTCGGCCTCTGTTGAACCACTCAAACTAAAATACAGACGCTGCTGCTCATCACGAAACAACTTCAAACCTGAAAATTGCTGCCTCGCTAAAGGAGGATAATGTTTAAATTGATTCAACCACTTAGGCACGGCATCACTGCTGGTTGCGCGCCCGGCCAAAGCCAGAACGCCATCATCAATATGGATATGCTGCAACCACACTTGTTGATCTTCTATAGCAGCCAGAGATGAAAAGAAAGAAGCAAAACCCTTGTTGGTATAGGCCTGTCCTTGTAAACGCTGCAACAACAATCGTTTCATACTTAACAGCTGCTCGGCTTGCTCCACTTGACGCTGCAAACTCGCATTCACAACCCGCTGCTCGATGGCCTTTTTCATCTGCTCAAGCTGTTGCTGTTGCTGAGCCAGCCGTTGTTTTTGCGCTCCCGCTTGCTGCTGCAAGGCGGCCGTATGACCTTGTTGCCAAAAAATGGCGGCAACCGCCAATAAGCCCACCAGCAACCACGCTAACACCGCCTGGCGTAACGAGACCCGTTCAGGCTGAGGACGAAATTCATCGGTATAAAGATTAATCCGAATTTTCACGACAGTACTCCCGGCTGCAAACCGGCCAACGCGGGCAACTGATAATACTGTTCGCTAGAGTCTAGTAGCGGCACTTCTAACAAGCCCACCTTGGGGCTTAAATTTTGCTGTAATTGCTGAGCGATGGTATCGCAAAACCGGCTAGGAATAGCCAACTGAATTGCACTCACTTCGGGTAGTTTTAAGGTCGCACTGATGTAGTCAATCGAACGTTGTAACTCCAAACTTAAACTATCGAAAAAGTTCTGCGTAAACTCAATTTCTTGCATTTTGCCTAAAGCAGAAAAGGCGCGTAACTGCCGACTAAAACAAACTTGACCTTGACGAGCGACAATTAACTCAAGATCGCCTCCCTTGGCTTGCCAAAGCAGCATCTGGCAGCGCTCGCTCTGCTCCATAAAGTTAACCACGGCGAGGCTCTCAATGGTAATACCTTCAATAGTGATGTCATGTTGTTGCGCCAATGTCACCAACTGCTGAATAATACTCTTACGCACGCACACCACAGTGAGCTTCTCACCCGCCATGGGATTGCTAGGCGCGGCATAATAATCAATGGCTAAATCACTTAGCGGCTCAGTCACCATGTCTTTAATCGTCCATGGCACCGCCCCCTGAAGTTCTTCGTTAGCGACTTGTGGTTTATCCACTTGAAACTGCTGGTAGTACTGTTTACCCAAAATAAACACGATTTGTTGATCACTACCCAGCTTCGCCTGTTGACTCAAAGAGGCGAAAGCCTTGCTCCACTGTTCGGCAGACGTTAATGCAAGTTCAAAAATTTGCTGCTGAGAATTGGCAACCACCAACACTTCGGGCTGTAGGTAAGCGCAACAACGGCTTGTTGCGGTATTTCGGCGCCAAAACGCTAAGCTCATCCTCGTCCTTTAGTAATATTTAAGTCATTGAAGATTAGTAGTCTAAACTTTTCGTTTAGTTTTTAAAGCATTAAGCAAGAATTCTGTGCTTACTCTCAAGATAAAAAAGTCATCCTGAAGCGTTGCCGATAAACAGTACCATTATCTACTTTTGTAGGACAAAATGACTATGATTTTGCTCAACTAAAAGGGTTCTGGCTTACTAAACAAAAAACCTTGGGCATAATGCACGCCTAAACGCTGTAATACTCGCCACTCTTCGTTGCGTTCTACACCCAGCGCCACGACTTTAACCCTACCCGCACAACTGGCGAGCATCGAGCTAACGGCTAACTGATTCACTTGGCGCAGCTGAATATCACGCACTAGGCTTGGGTGTAATTTCAAGTACTCTAGTTTCAGTTCACTAATATACTGGGTGCTCACCACCCGCTGTCCGGCCCGCTCCACCGCTAACTTAATGCCCTTTTTATTCAGGGCCTTTAAACGCATCATTTCAGTATCATTTAACTGGGAGAGCTGGGTTTCATGAAACTCTAATACCAGCTTTTGACACTCTTTATAAGGCACCGAGAATACCCACTGCAATAACTCGCGCATTACCGACTGCTTAAGTACCGTAGCAATATTCAAGTTAACGCTGATTGACTGGCGAGAATACTTAACTTGCTTCATCGCGAAGGCCAATGCATGCCGGTCGAAGTCCACTAATAAACCGCTTTTCTCCGCCCACGGTAGAAACACCCCGGCGTTAATCACTTCCCCTTGATAGTCGGTGATACGAGCCAGCATTTCTTTGTAACAAACCCGGCCGTGCTCATCAAATACGTCCTGTTGATAGTAATGAAGAGAGTTATTCACCAATACGTGTTGCAGTAAAGTACGCCAGCGCACCGAACCTTTGCCGGTTTGGCTTGAATTTAACTCACGAGGGATCACGTACCAGCCGTTGTGGCGCTGGATTTGAGCGATGCGCAATGCATCCTCGGCCTGTTCTATCACCAACTGAGCGTCATCGCCATATTGGTATCCGGCAATACCAATATAGAAAAAGTCATCGGCCTCAGCCACTTCTGGTAAGTTTATCCTCTCCAATAACTTCAAGACTCCGGCAGCAGTATCTTCGGCCTCATCCAAAGTCGACAGAGGCATTAGTAGGGCAAATGAATCACCACTATAACGAGCCAAATTTACTTCGATGTTACGCCGAGTATATTGCTTCAATACCTCCGCACTTTGCTGCAAAATGGCATCACCTTCACTACGGGCATATTGATAATTCACATCGTCCATGCCACGTAAATAAATTAACAGTACCGCCCCTGTGTGAGCATCGGCATCACTAATTTCTGCTTCTAATTGGTTCAAAAAATGGGTGCGGTTAGAGAGCTGGGTCAGTTCATCAACAAAAGCATTATTGCGAATAATACAATCGAAGCGACTGCGCTCTTGGCGGGCTTCAATAAGTTCGTCGATCAGCAACTCCAAGGCTTTACTGGCAGCATTTGGCCATTCTTTTGGGTTGCCTTCTCGCATATCGCGCAGCCGCCCCGCGATAATTTGATTACCACGGGTTTGTAATAGCTCTGCGCCATGCATCATTTGCTTAAGCCAACGAAATACCACGATCAGGCCTAGCGCCACAATGAGTAAACCACCGCCAATGCCAAGCATGGCTTCCGGTTCATAGGTAAGGCGCTTAAAGGGGCGTTCTACCCATATTTTTACGTAAAATTCTGGATGCGCCTGTAAATGATAACGATAGGCAACTAAATTTTGGCTGCTACCGGTGTAGCTTAACTCTCGAAAGGTATAAATCACCCCGCCTCGGTTGGCTACTTCTAACACTTGGATGTTGTGAGCGCGTAACCAGTTTGGTAACCATTGAGCAAATTCGGGGGTATCGGGTTGAACACTTAGCTGATTATCGAGAACTTCTACCACTGAACGTAGCTGATGCTGCTGCTGATTAAAAGCCAGCTGGCGAAAAGTCAATGCACCTCCAAGTAGCACTAGCAATACGGCGATCACCACACAGCTAATGGTAAATATAATAATTCTACTGGAGAACTTCATGCAGGGTGATCCTCACCATCTAGCCAAGTTAGCTTGCCATCCCTTGGCAATGCCTAGGCTAGAGTATATCAGTTATAAAAAAAATGAGAGACAAAACCCAAAAGACCAGCCGCAGCTGGTCTTTTGCTACTTAACAATAGGCCTTTAGGGGCGAAGCATTCGCTCTCCGCGACTCATCCCACACACGCCACTGCGTACCACTTCCAAGATTTCTGTCGATTGAGACAAAGTCTTAACGCACGCATCTAACTTGGCGCTATCACCACTCATCTGCATCACATACAAATTAGGCGTCACATCGACAATTTGACCGCGAAAAATATCACTGATCCGCATCACTTCTTCTCGGGCTGCACCGGCAGCGCGCACCTTAACGAGCATAATTTCACGTTCAACATGCTCAGCTTCGGTTAACTCAGACACCTTCAATACATCAACCAACTTATTCAATTGCTTGGTGATTTGCTCAATGGTGTTGTCATTGCCAAAAGTACAAATGGTCATACGAGACAGAGTTGGATCTTCTGTGGCAGACACGGTAAGTGAATCAATGTTGAAACCACGTTGTGAAAACAAACCGGTTACGCGAGACAAAGCGCCGGCTTCGTTTTCTAATAAAACTGAAATAATTCGGCGCATTATGTTCTCTCCGTTTTGCTTAACCACATATCTTTCATCGACTCGGTCTTAATTTGCATAGGATATACATGCTCTTCTGGGTCCACCAGGATATCCATAAACACCAATCGGTCTTTCATCGAGAAGGCCTTTTCCATCGCTGCTTCAAGCTCATCAGGGTGATCAACTTTGATCCCAACATGGCCGTATGCTTCGGCTAACTTAACAAAGTCAGGCACCGAATCCATATATGAATGCGACTGGCGTCCACCGTAGAACATTTTTTGCCACTGCTTCACCATGCCCAAAGAACGGTTGTTTAAAGACACAATCACCACCGGAATGTTGTACTGCAAACAAGTGGATAGTTCTTGAATATTCATTTGAATAGAACCATCACCGGTAACACAGGCGACCGTTGCATCGGGGAAAGCTAACTTAACCCCCATTGCCGCCGGAAAACCAAAACCCATGGTGCCTAAGCCACCTGAATTAATCCAACGACGTGGCTTATCAAAGGGATAATAGAGTGCTGCAAACATTTGATGCTGACCCACATCCGAAGCCACATAGGCTTCGCCTTTGGTCACCTTGTACATTGCTTCAATAACCTGCTGCGGCTTAATCAATGTTTCGCTTTTTGCATAAGCTAAACAGTTACGGCTACGCCATTGCTCTACCTGTTCCCACCATTGCTTGATGGTATCGGCATCATTTTTAGCACCAGTCTCAGCAATACATGACAACATTTGGTCAATAACGGCATCCACCGAACCCACAATAGGAATGTCGGCATGTACTGTTTTAGAGATAGATGTCGGGTCAATATCAATGTGCAAAATCGTCGCATTAGGACAGAACTTAGCCACATTGTTAGTTACCCGGTCATCAAAGCGCGCACCTACCGCAAAAATCACATCGGCATTGTGCATCGACATATTGGCTTCATAAGTCCCGTGCATACCTAACATACCGATAAAGCGCGAGTCGGTAGAAGGGAAAGCACCTAAGCCCATTAGGGTTGAAGTGACCGGCATGTTGAATAAATCAACCAACTTAGCAATTTGCTCACCGGCCGCGGCGGTAATCGCACCACCACCTAAATAAAGCACTGGGCGCTCGGCCTCGGCCAACACTTTCACCGCTTTCTTAATTTGTCCTTTATGGCCAGTTAGCGTTGGATTGTAAGAACGCATACTGACCGACTTGGGATATTCATAATCAAACTTCAACAGCGGATTTTGCACATCTTTAGGCAAATCAATCACCACAGGGCCAGGACGCCCGCTAGCAGCAATGTAATAGGCTTTTTTGATAGCTTGAGGAATGTCTTCTGCTTTTTTCACCAAAAAGCTGTGTTTTACTACTGGACGAGAGACCCCGATCATGTCGGTTTCTTGGAAAGCATCTTGACCGATTAAGCTAGTGGCAACTTGGCCAGATAAAATCACCAGCGGAATCGAATCCATATAAGCAGTCGCAATACCGGTAATGGTGTTTGTGGCACCCGGGCCAGATGTCACCAATACTGTGCCAACCTCTCCCGTTGCACGGGCGTAGCCGTCTGCCATGTGAACGGCAGCCTGCTCATGACGGACTAAAATATGCTCAATATCACTGTTGTCGAACAACGCGTCATATACATCTAAAACTGAGCCGCCAGGATAACCAAAAATATGTTTAATACCCTGATCTTGCAAACAGCGGACGACCATTTCGGCGCCGGATAACTTCTCCATGTTCAAGCCTCCAGGCTTTCATTATTGTAATTTTGGGGATAACTAGTTTGTGTTGCAGGAAATGGACTAAAATCGTCTCTTCCAAGCTTAGCACTTTAACGTTTCTTGCCCCCCAGCGTCTATGCTTTTGTCTGCTCTTTCTGAGCTTTTAAGCAGCGCATCATATAAACAGCTAGCATCCCACTCACTGAGCGATAATATTTATAACCGCAATAAAAACAAAAAGCCGAATAATAACCAAGTTATTATTCGGCCTCCTAGCATCGGCATAAAGCTATATGCTATTTAATAGTATCATGTTCTTCCGTTAACCAGACTTGCTGCTCAGGATCAGAGTCTTCACTTAAAGAAATGCTCACCCCCATATCATATAACTCTTGCAGGGTGATATTATTGGCCAACTCCATCACTTCACCATCTTCATTCGTAAAACGCATAACACCTCCAGCGCCGTTATCCCAACACCTTAATTTTAGCCCAAGATCCAACATTTTCACCGTAATCGCTGAGCATATTATCCAACGACATCTGGCTTACCGCCGGATAACTCACCTGTTGCCACATTTGTTTGGCCAATAATGTTAGATCTTGCCATTGCTGATTCTTGATCTGTTCGGCTAGGATTTTCGCTACATCCGGAAAATGCACCGGTTCGCTTCTATCCTGTTGCAACCAAGCATCTAAAATATAAGGTTCTAAACTATCAGCGATTTGTCCCAAACCAAGGCTCTGTAAGGTATAGGCATTACTCAACTGTTCAAATTGGCCAAACAAGGGCTTAACCAACAGTTTTTTACCCGCCGCCATCGCCTCGGAAGGCAACTCAAAACCAGCGTTACAAAATACTCCCGCACAAGCACTTAAATCATCAATAAACCCTTCCCGGGCAATCGGCTGCAATTGAATATTGTCGCGCTTTTGCACTTGTTTAATATCTGGGTGATAACAAATAAATTGGTAACCGGTGAAACGGCCTAACAACTGACAAACTTGAACCAATGATTCAAAAGGAAGATAAACCAAGATTTTGCCATTATTTGACAAGTGCTCTAAGTTTGCCACCAAGGGCGGAATAATGGCCTGATTGAAGCTACACCAATGCACCCCCAAGTTATATTCACAAGGGGCAAAATAACGAGTTAACAAACGATTCCACAGGCCCATGTCTTTACTCGGAATATCGTAGAGAAAGGCTGCCTGGTGAGAAATTGACAAACTAGTCAGCCCTTGCCGTTTGGCCGCCCAAGCACTCACCGGCTCAAAATCATTAATCAACAAATCGTAGCCAGATAAATCTAATTGAGCGACATCTTTGGCAAAGCTCACCAGCGATAGCTGTTTTAGTGTAGCCCAACGGTCAATTCGCCCATGCTGGTGAAGAAAACTTAGTCCTTTAAGACTACGATAGTCACCAAATTCAGGTACTTTGGGCGGGGTTCCGGCTCGGCCAGACATTAATACATCTACCTCAATACCCTGCAGGCGTAATGCACTGCATAACAGACGCGCCCGAGTAATATGCCCGTTACCAGTTCCTTGCACTCCATAAAGAATTCGCATTATTTGCCTACCTAATTAATGCCATAAACAATCAATAAGCCCAAACCGGCCCCCGCCAATACATCGCTGATAAAATGCACTCCCAGCAATACTCTGGAACAAGCCACTAAACTTGCCCAAACAAAGGCCAATACCGTCCATGTAGGAAAGGTTTGAGCAATGCAAGCAGCCATGACAAAGGCTCCAGCGCTATGGCCAGAAGGGAAGCTGAAACGGTCGGAAGGTCGAATAAAAACCGGTAATGATTGGGGGCGGTCACGCCTGAACAGTTGCTTCAAAATTAAGTAACAGCTTAATTCAACTGCAAAAGCCGGAGCGGCTAAGTGAACAAACGGGGTAGCATAAGGCGTATAAGCAAGCAGTACTGCAAATACGGCATAGTAGTAGCCATCTGCCGAATGTGAAATTACTCTGGCACAAGAGGCGACCTGCGCGTTAAAGCGGTGCCCTAAGCAGAGTGACGATACGGCATAATCCCATTGGCTGATTCGTTGTAACATAGCGAGCTCCTTCTTCGGCCTGTTATCAGACTGAACAAGCAGCTTTACCGAGAAATGAAGCTAAATTGACAAAATCATGACAAAACTAAAGTAGCTGCGCTAACTGGCAGCAGGCTAACTTAAAGCCTTTTCTCCAGTCTAAATAAATCGTCACCCTGTAACACCAGCACAGGTTCTGTTTGCTCGGAGTGGGCTAGATAACACATGATCTTGGCTAAACGTTTCGCTTCAATCCCTCGCCAATGACGCAAAGGCGAATAGGTCGATTGAAACAAGGGCTGTAAAGCAGCCACTATTTGCTCTGAAAATCGTGGAATCTCACGTTGCCCAAGCAGCGGCCCAGGGCGAACAATGATTAAACGTTGGAAAGCCAAGTCGCGCAAGGCCTGTTCCAAGGCTCCTTTAGTACGTAAATAATGAGACACAGAATCAATGTTGGCCATTAACGAAGAGACCACTACACATTTTTCGACCTGATTAGCTCGGGCTAAACCAGCAAAGCGGCTGGGTAGGCTTAGATCGACTTCCGCCAAGGCCTGACGGCTACCCGCTTGATGAAGAGTGCTACCAATACAAATAAACAAGCAATGCCCTTTAATCTGCGCCTGCCAGCGTTCAATCTGCTTAAAATCAACTTGGAACTGCTTTAGCTTAGGATGTTCAAAAGCTAAGCAACGCCGACTAAAACTAAGCACTTGCTGCCATTGTGGCTCCTTTAGTAGTTGCTCCACCAAGGCTTTGCCAACCAGTCCTGTGGCACCAATCACAATAGCAATTTTACTCAACTCATCCCCCTTGAATAGCCGACAGAAATAGTAGCTCTATTTCAGGTTAGCCAGTAGACTTCTAGCTTGCTAAAATAGCACTTAACACTGCTCAGCGCAGTGTACCCATAATAACAATGCTCTACAGCAACACCGCAAACACTAGCAACAATAGACAAGGATGAATAAATGTCTGACCTAGTCAAAATTTTTGATACTACCTTACGCGATGGTGAACAAGCACTTGCAGCCAGCTTAACAGTAAAAGAAAAACTACAAATCGCTTTTGCTTTAGAACGCCTAGGTGTAGACATTATGGAAGTGGGTTTTCCCATTTCGTCACCCGGTGATTTTGAATCAGTACAAACCATCGCCCGCGAAATAAAAAATTCAACGGTTTGCGCCCTATCACGCGCACTCCCCAAAGATATCGACGTCGCAGCAGAAGCCTTGAAGGTGGCCGAAGCTTTTCGTATTCACACTTTTATCTCTACTTCCACCGTGCATGTGGAAAGTAAACTAAAACGTAGTTTTGATGACGTTTTAGAGATGGCGGTTAATGCCGTCAAACATGCACGAAATTATACCGATGACGTAGAGTTTTCCTGTGAAGATGCCGGTCGCACTCCCATTGATAACCTGTGCCGTATGGTAGAAGCGGCAATTAAAGCGGGAGCCACTACAGTTAACATACCTGACACCGTAGGTTATACCGTACCCAGCGAATTTGGCGGCATTATTAATACCCTATTCAACCGCGTTCCCAACATCGACCAAGCGGTAATTTCAGTCCATTGTCATGATGACTTAGGTCTATCGGTGGCCAACTCAATCTCGGCTGTACAGCAAGGTGCACGACAAATCGAATGTACGTTGAATGGCATTGGCGAACGAGCAGGCAACTGCTCACTAGAAGAAGTTGCCATGATCATTAATACTCGCCAAGATCAATTAGGCGGCCTACGCACCAACATTAAATCACAAGAAATTTACCGTGCCAGCCAATTAGTCAGCCAACTATGTAACATGCCAGTTCAAGCCAATAAAGCCATTGTGGGGAGTAACGCTTTCTCACATTCATCTGGGATCCACCAAGATGGCATGTTAAAAAATCAAAATACCTACGAGATTATGACGCCCGAGAGCATCGGACTAAATAAAAACAGTCTCAACCTGACCTCCCGCTCTGGACGCCACGTGATTAAGCATCGCATGCAAGAGTTAGGCTATTCAGAAAATGACTTTAATCTAGATGAGCTATACGCCAGCTTCCTAGAGCTAGCAGACCGTAAAGGGCAGGTTTTTGATTATGATTTAGAAGCCTTAGTATTCTTCAATAACTTGCAAGATGAACCAGAATTTTACCGCTTAGAATACTTAAGTGCACAAAGTGGCTCCGACGTAGTATCAACTGCAACGGTTAAATTAGTTGCGGGAGACCAAACCATCCTTGATGCGTGTACTGGTAATGGACCTATTGATGCGGCCTATCGTTGCTTACGCAAAATTACCGGTTACGACATAAAAATTGACGACTACACCATTGAGGCCGCAGGCGGCGGCAGTAGCGCCGCCCAGAAAACCGATATTAAAGACGCTCTAGGAAAAGCAGACATCGTAGCGAATTACCAGGGCCGTAAATATCATGGAATGGGCTTAGCCACCGACATTGTAGAAGCCTCAGCCAAAGCCTTTGTGCATGTGCTCAATCATATTCACCGCGCGGAACAGATTGCCGAGCAAAAACAGTCTAAACTAAGTTAAATCAAGTGAGACTGCCGGGGCTGAGCGTGAATAAATACTTACTTAGTTTACTGCTTCTCCTCGGCGTCCTATCTTTCACCAGCGTAGCCCAGCAACTCAGCTTTAAACGTTACGCTGGGCATTACAGCTATCTATGGCAAGATCAGCAAGGTAACCAGCAAGCCCTTGAGTTTAGTCTGCTCAATTATCCTCACAAACTCACCAAATTTATTCAATTTCGCCCCGAGCAAGCACAACAATATGTACAGAATCAATTAAAACCCCAGTTGAAGCAAATCGACCCTCGCCAGGCTCGGGTTCAGCTAAATCAAAACCGCGGAGAGTTAAGTGTACAGTTACAAGGAAACGACCCCAAACTCATCAAGCAACTAGCGGAACAGCTAAACCAGCAAATCGATCAACATTATCAAGACTACCTAAGCCAACACTACTTCGTTGAGCATCGAGGCGTTGACGGGGTTTTAGGCATTATGCCTGATCATAATCGCTTCGCGAAAGAAAGTGCCGAATACCTGTTTAGTTGGCTCAATGCCAGCCTGCAAGCTTTGGCAGATAAACAATCAGATCCGAGAGCCGTAACCAACTATTTACTGGGGTTTGTTCAATCGATTCCTTACCACGCCTTGCGCTCTAAAGATCAACTACGCGGCGCCGGTTATCTCACACCGATTCAAGTGTTAAGGAATAATATTGGGGATTGTGATAGTAAAACCACTCTTATTGCCAGTGCATTAAAAACCCTGTTTCCAAGAATGCAACTGGCCATTGTCTATGTACCAAATCATGCTTTACTGGCATTACGGCTTCCCGCTCAAAACAACGACCATACAATAAACATCATGGGAGCCAATTGGGTAGTTGCTGAACCCACTGGCCCAGCGCTTTATCCACTAGGCAAAGCGGCGCCTTCCAGCCTCCAATTCATTCGCTCAGGCATGTTCACCTATCAGCGAATGGACTGGACAGCACCGGCTTTTAAGAAAGAGAGCTAAATTCAATCGCATAATCGATGTCGCCAGCGTCGGCACAGCGAACTACCTTGCCTTTAGCGCTAAACGGCGCCACCCCTTCACCGCTCAAGGCCACTTCGATCTCGTCACCAATAGCCAGCTTAACGTCTTTTAAGCTAATTCCCATTCCGGTTGCACTTAAATCCTTACATAGGCCCGAATAGCTTTGCTGACCAACCCAAACCTTTAGCTCAGCATTAATTAGCATGCGATGAAAGGCCCGTTTATTCGCTTCTCCAATCATATTGTTCTCACTATAGTTTTTCTTCTGCAAATGACGCTAAACGGCTTCTTACTACACCGTTTAAATACACATTTGCACTACCATCAAAGTCTTTGAATCGTTCAACGATATAGGTTAACCCCGAAGTCACCGCTGATAAATAGTTACTATCAATCTGTGCTAAGTTACCACAACAGACTAGTTTAGTGCCTTCTCCACAGCGAGTAATAATGGTTTTTAATTGCGAAGCGGTTAAATTTTGGCATTCATCTAAAAATACCAAGGCATTTTGAATACTACGCCCTCGCATAAAGTTAACCGACTTAAACTGAATATTCGCCTTTTCCATAATATAGTTTAGCGAGCCAGACATTGACTCATCATGCTTATGCAGCACTTCTAGGGTATCGGTAATCGCCGCTAACCAAGGAGCCATTTTCTCCTCTTCAGTTCCCGGTAAAAAGCCTATCGATTCGGCAATTTCTGGAGTGTTTCGAGTCACAATAATCTTGTCATAGATGCCCTTTTCTACCACCATCTCCAAAGCAGCAGCCATCGCTAATAAGGTTTTACCACATCCGGCCGGCCCGGTGAGGATAACCAAATCAATACTGGGATCAAGTAGTGCATCGAAGGCCATTCCCTGATAAATGTTTTTAGGATGAACCCCCCAAGCATGTTTGGCCATTAAACGCTCATAACCCAAATCCAATAACTCGACGCTTTCTTCTGTCTTATTAACCACTCGCGCGGCGAAGCTCTGAGTATCATCAATAAGATATTGATTGACATAGCACGGGCCAATCACTTCGGCGTCGATTACATGGTGAGTATCACGTCCTTCAGCACTACTCTCACAGTCCTTAACTCTTCCCCAAAAACTGCCTTCAAACTCTACAAATCCTTTAGCTAACAAGCGAATATCGTCAATCAGCTGATCGGTGCGGTAATCTTCAACCCGCTCCATCCCCGCCCCTTTAGCTTTAAGGCGCATATTAATATCTTTGGTAACCAACACCACCTGTCGTGGATGGTGCTTTTTCTGAAGGTAAATCGCCGCATTAATAATACGGTTATCGGGTTCGTCCGCGGTGAAATTCTGCTGTTTTTTTTCTAAGGCATGATCCGCAAAAATCGCGACCTTTCCATGGGCTTGATTATCGGTTTCATTTTGTAGTTCAACACCATTTATTATCTGCTCTGGACTGGCAGAGGCAAAAACATCTTCCAAAGAGCGAATCGCTACACGGGCATCTCGACTGACGTCTTTCTGTCGGTCTTTAATGCGATCTAGTTCTTCTAGTACCGTCATCGGAATAACAACATCATGTTCTTGGAAGGAATATATAGCGAGGGGTTCGTGCAATAGCACATTCGTGTCGAGAATGAACAGTTTACTTGGAGCGTTATTTTCCATATTTGCCCTCCATAGGCCAACAGGCGATGTGAGATTACTGCAAACGTTCAATCTCAGGCTAATCTATCCCGATCACCTTTACAAACCTTTCCGACTAACAAACTGTGCAACTGAACACTTATTAAGCAAAACAAAAATAACTGACCGAGTGAATTCGCTTGGTTAAAGCAATTAATTCTGTAGCTAAACATTAAAAGAAATGATTAAAAACTAAACCCTAGTAGGCTAATTGGTGGCGGTTTTCAGGCAATAAAAAAGCCCTGCTCATTGAGCAGGGCTTAGTATTGGAAGCCTGGCGGTGACCTACTTTCACATGGGGAAACCCCACACTATCATCGGCGCAGTTGCGTTTCACTTCTGAGTTCGGCATGGGATC
>NZ_JBNKPP010000164.1:0-2033 GCF_050295395.1 Agarivorans sp. | reverse complement strand
CGAGTTAGTGCACTGGCCGATTGGTTGGTTAACTATGCGCAGCAACATCCCATTTAGCTTGCCGATGCGCTCGGATAGATGCCCGCTCAGAAAGCAGCCAGTCAATGCGGTTTCATGGATGCTATTCCCACCTGCTCGTTTTCGCTCTAAACGAGTTAGTGCACTGGCCGATTGGCTGGTCAACTATGCGCAGCAAAACCCAATCTAGTTTGGTGTTTATAGGCAAGAAAGTAGCCAGCTCGATTTCGGCTCTTCAGTTAACGAGTCAGTGCACTGGCCGATTGGCTAGTGAGTTATGCTGAGCAGCATCCCATTTAGACTGTTGTTCTCGCTTGTTCTACTTCGCTTTTCAAGGGGGTTAGTGCCTTAGCCGATTGCTCGGTTAACTCTGCTCAGTAATCGCCTATTTAGGCTGGTTTTTGTTGGCTTTTACTTTACTATGTGCGCTCATTCGTCAGGCTGCCAAGCAGCATCAAGGAGACCCATATGGCAGAGCGCCAAGTCAAATTAGCTGCTGAGTATCAAGAGGCTACGGCCCGCTGGGTGAAAGACTTTGTGGTTGAGTATAATATTTGTCCTTTTGCTAAGCGAGAGCTGGAGCGTGGCTCTATTTATTATCAGGTGGTGATGGGCACGCAGCCTGAGGCTTTATTGCAAAGTTTGCTGCTGGAGTGTCTACGTCTTGATCAGCAGCCAGAAATTGAAACCAGCCTAGTCATCATGCCCGAGCTAGAAGATTTTGAAGACTATCTTGATGTGCTCGACTGGGCAGAGCAGTTATTGCAGCAGCAGGGCTACGAGGGCGTCTATCAACTGGCAAGCTTTCACCCTGATTACTGCTTTGCGGGAGCCGCGCCGAATGATGCCAGCAATTACACCAATCGGGCGCCCTATGCCACCTTACACTTAATTCGTGAGCAAACCATTAGTCGTTTAACTGCCTTGCACCCCGACCCCGAGTCTATTCCTGAGCGCAACATCGCGCTTACTGAAAAATTGGGAATTAGCTCACTGAAACAACTATTGGCCGCCTGCAAAGGCTAGTTGAGCGCAAAGCTTTGCAAGTGGTCAAAGAAATTGTGTGAGTTAATTCCTATGCTTAGAGAGATTTCATTAAGGAGTTGCTATGTCTTTAAGCATTACCGCGGCGGAGAAGGCCATTTTAGCGGATTTAAGTATCCCGCCACGCCCTCAAGTGTTGTTAACCATCACTCAAGAAACCAAAAAGGCTGAGCCCAATGTAGCGGTGATTGCCGAGGCCATTGCTAGTGATGTGGGGATTTCCGGCGCAGTTTTACAGGTGGTGAACTCGGCAGCTTTTCGTCGACTCAATGAAATCAAGTCGATTCATCAGGCGGTGATGACCCTAGGTATTAATCGGGTATTTCCGATTGTTAAGGCGGTGGCACTAAAAAATGCCATGCCAGCTTCTAAAGTTTTGGATGCATTTTGGCTAGAAGCTAATCTATTGGCCGGATGTGCGGCCGCCACCGCTGAAGAGCTCGGTTACGAAAGCGCCAAAGATAATGCTTATATGCTGGGCCTATTTCATCAAGCGGGTGTTCCTGCCTTATTGCAGGCTTTTCCCGAGTATGAAATGCAGTTAGCTGAAGCCAATAACATGGGCTGGGCGGCCTTAGCCGAATATGAGCGCCGAGAATACGGTACCAGTCATGCAACGGTGGCGGCGTTGATTGCTCAACAGTGGAATTTACCAAAGGTAATGGTAGAAGCTATTTATTATCAGCACGATAGCGCAGGCTTATTTCAGGGAGAAGAGTTAAGTGCCTCGTCTTTGCTGATGCTGGCAATACTTAAAATTGCGCGAATTGTGGCTTATCGTAAGTTGGGCGTGAGTAGTGAGGAAGAGGCTTGGCAAGACAATTATGATGGTCTGTTAAACTTTTTAAATTATGAAGATCAACAGTTAGAAGATGTATTAAATGCCGTGGCTGAGGCGCAAAGCCCTGCTTAGAGTAGCAAGAGGGCTGGCCCAGGCCAGCCCTTATTTTTAGAATTTATAAGCTAAATCC
>NZ_JBNKPP010000163.1:0-21743 GCF_050295395.1 Agarivorans sp. | reverse complement strand
AAGCCGCCACCTAAGGCTTTAGCAGAGCTCAAAATATCAGGAGTAACACCTAAGCCCATGTAGGCATACAGGTCGCCTGTGCGGCCCACACCGGTTTGCACTTCATCAAAAATTAACAAAGCATTGTGCTTATCACACAGTTCTCGCACCTTTTTTGCGAAGGCTAAGTCAGGACTAATAATACCGCCCTCACCTTGTAGGGGTTCCATCATCACCGCACAGGTTTGTTCGTCGATAAGAGCTTCTAAGGCCGCTAAATCGTTATAAGGAATATGCTCGATATCACCAGGTTTTGGACCGAAGCCATCTGAGTAACTAGCTTGACCACCCACGGTAACGGTGAAAAAAGTCCGCCCATGGAAGCCTTGTTCAAAGGCAATGATTTTAGTTTTATCGGCTGAACCATGTTCAATGGCATAACGACGCGCTAACTTAAGTGCGGCTTCGTTGGCCTCGGCACCAGAGTTACAAAAGAACACTTTCTCCGCGAAAGTAGAGTCCACCAACTTTTTAGCTAAGCGTAAGGCTGGCTCGTTAGTCAGAACGTTACTTAAGTGCCACAGAGTTTGGCCTTGTTCGGTTAAGGTTTTAACCAAAGCTGGATGACAGTGCCCTAAACAATTAACTGCAATACCACCAGCAAAATCCACATACTCACGACCTTCTTGGTCCCACAGTCTAGAGCCCTCTCCCTTCACTGGGATAATGGCTGCTGGAGCATAGTTTGGAACCATAACTTCATCAAATAACGCACGAGTAACAGCGTGTGACATAAAGTGTTCTCCTTCCACTTCCTAGCAATCCGTTATTCATAGCCAGAAAGGTTAATAACTTGTAAACAGTTTGGCGATTATGGCAAATCTCAAGAGCCTTGTCTGAGCAATCGCCGCGAAGACCATATAAAATATGGCCATTTTTACGCATATTTAGTGCATAGTTCTAAAACAATTTAAGCCAGCAGACTCCACCACTGGCCAAAAACCACTCTAACAAGCATAAATATGCATTGCTTATTCATTCTATATAATCAATATATAAGAGAGTATAACAACGAATATTTTCTATTTTTTAGAACTAATAAAGTTCGCTAATAAGCTTAAACCCTGTTGAGTCAGAATACTTTCCGGGTGAAACTGTACTGCATGGATCGGTAGTTCGCGGTGCTTAAGCCCCATAATCTCATGCGGTTGCCCTTCATCATCATGGCTCCAAGCCGTCACCTCTAAACACTCAGGTAAACTGTGCTTATCTACTACTAGCGAATGGTAACGGGTCACTTTCAGTGGGTTGTCTAACTGTTTAAACACCGACTGCTGTTGATGATAAACCGGTCTAAGCTTACCGTGCATCGGCTGAGCCGCGCGAACCACTTGAGCGCCAAAATGCTGCGCAATGCACTGATGGCCTAAACACACCCCCAGTATTGGCAAACGCTTGGCAAAGTGCGCGATCACATCCAACGATATGCCTGCCTCGTTAGGAGAACAAGGACCTGGCGAAATCACCAAATGACTGGGCGCCAGTTGCTCAATTTGCTCTAGGCTTATCTGATCATTACGGCGAACTTCAACTTGAATGCCTAACTGAGAGAAGTATTGAAACAAGTTGTAAGTAAAGGAGTCGTAGTTATCGATAATAAGTAGCATCTAGCTCAAATCACCCGTATTGCTTCTAAATAGTAATAGGCAGATATAGTAGCCGATTTCAAAACAATACACAGCGCAAAATCAAGGCTGTTTTAGCTTCGCTTGAGTTATCAAACCGCGCAGCGGAAAGTAACTGAATTAGTTGTAGCGAGGTAAGGTATGAGTTCATCCCTGCGCCAGCCATTAACACCAGTTTTAGCCTATAAAAATGTATGGTCCGCCTCGTTATTGCAATGATAAATTTCGATAACGGGGTTGGTTATGCGCTAATGTATTCGGAGTCTAATTAGGCGCTCTCGCCACCTGCTCCACGATGAGTTCCGCGCTGGATTATCCTCAAAAAAGCCGAAAGCTTTTATACGCTGTTTTTTATGTCAGGTTTTAATCCAGTGGTTCTACCGTTTTCGTCATCTCTATTCTCATTGCAAACCCGGTGCTAACGCCTTACTGTTAAATGCTTGTTTCGTCTTCATGACTGCCCAGGCTATTCGGGCAAGCTTGTTAGCCAATGCAACGGTGACAACATTGAATGGCTTGGTCGCTCGCAAGTTTATCAGCCACTCTCCATAAACCTTCCCCGTCTTATCCGGTCTCGACATCACCGCTCTGGCTGCATGGATAAACAAGGTTCGAAGTGCTTTATTTCCTCGCTTACTTATTCCTAATAATTTGGGCTTACCACCTGTTGAGTATTGCGCTGGAACAAGTCCTAACCACGCGGCCATGTTTCTACCGCTTTTAAAATCAGTAGCACTGTTGATGTTGGCAATACAAAGACTTGCTGTCATATCTCCAATATCTGGTATGGTTTTCAGGAGCTGACCTATCGAGTTCGTTTCAACCAGTTGCTTTAGCTTTTTATCTTGTTTCTCAATGTTGCCATTTAGAAACAGGTAATACTCATGCAGCTCCATAAGCTCTTGCATGAGTAACATTGGCAGCACCTGCCTTTGCTGAGCAAGCCAGTTGAACAGTTGCTTCATCACGCTATGGCCTGTAGGAAGAGCAATACCAAACTCCAGAAGTAATGAACCGATGCGGGACATGCAGGCTGTTCGGTCTTTGATATATCCGCGTCTAGCTTTATGAATCGCGGAAATAACTTGAGCTTCTTCTGACTTTACGTTGACAAAGCGCATATTAGGTCTTATTGATGCTTCACATATGGCCTCTGCATCAATGAAGTCATTCTTATTACTTTTAACGAAGGGCTTTACATATTGCGGAGGGATTAATCTGACTTTATGTCCCATCAGCTCACATTGCCTGCCAAGCCAATGCGCACCGCCACAAGCTTCGAAAGCAATTGTGCAGGGCTTTAATTGGTGAAGATAGTGAATTAATGCTGAACGAGAAAACTTTTTGCGGATAACTTGGTTATCAGAATAATCACGGCCTATCACGTGAAAAGATGATTTGCCTAAATCGATACCAAGAACTTTAATTGTAGACATGATGGTTCGCCTCTTTGTTTGCCAAACTCTAAGACTAGCTTAGAGGTGAGGCGGACCATCTAATTAAGCCCAGCATTTAGCTGGGCTCTTAAGCGTCTAATAGGCTTATCTTAAACGAATAAAGCCAAGTACATCATATACCTTACTCAGTGTCTTACTGGCCTGCTCACTGGCTCGCTCAGCGCCTTTAGCCATAATCGCTTGTAGCGCGGCTTCATCTTCACGTAAGGCTTGATAACGCTGCTGAATGGGTTCCATCATTGCCACCACGGCATCGGCGGTATCAACTTTAAGATGACCATACATCTTACCTTCGTAACCAGCAACCAGCTCATCAATAGATTTACCAGTGGCTACTGATTGCAAAGTGAGGAGGTTAGACACACCAGGCTTTTCATCACGGTCGAAGTAAATACGCGCTTGCTCGTCAGAATCAGTCACTGAGGCTTTAATCTTCTTGGCAATTTGCTTGGGAGTATCGCTAAGCAAAATGAAGGCCTTCGGATTATCATCCGACTTAGACATTTTCTTAGTTGGCTCCTGCAAAGACATTACCCGCGCACCAAACTGAGGAATAAATGGCTCTGGTACGGTAAAGATCTCACCGTAAAGGTTATTAAAACGATTGGCGATATCACGGGTTAACTCTAGGTGTTGCTTTTGATCGTCCCCCACCGGTACCGCGTTAGCCTGATACAATAAAATATCAGCAGCCATTAAAGCGGGATAAGTATATAAGCCCGCATTGGTATTATTGGCGTACTTGGTCGACTTATCTTTGAACTGAGTCATTCGATTGAGCTCGCCCATTTGGGTGTAGCAGTTTAATGCCCAGGCCAGTTGCGCATGTTCCGGCACTTGAGACTGAACAAAAATGGTGCTTTTTTCTGGGTCTAAACCACAAGCGATGTACATGGCTAAGCCATCTAATACTTGATTGGTAAACTGCTTAGGCTCTTGGCGAACAGTGATGGCATGTAGATCGGCCAACATGAAATGGCAATCGTAGTCATTCTGCATGTCGATCCATTGGTTAATTGCCCCAATATAATTACCAATGGTTAATGAACCAGATGGCTGAATGCCACTTAATACAATCGGTTTACTCATGATCTTCCTATATAAACTTTTACTATTGGCTTAAGCCGTCACCGAGCCATCAATTAACTCGACCAATTCTACTAGGCTATCTGCCACAAAATCGGGGCCACTAAGGGCGATATCTTCACCGTAGTTATATCCGTAGGTCAAGCCCAGCGAGCGACAACCCACGGCTTTTGCAGCCTGAATATCATTTTTAGAGTCGCCCACCATCAGCATTTGCTGATTAGTCAATTGATAGTGGTCTAACAGATGCTGCAAAGGCAAGGGATCTGGCTTCTTACGCGCCAAGCTATCACCAGACAACACCACATCAAAGTAGTCGGCAATACCAATTTGCTGCAGTAAACCGGGGGTAAATAAATTGGGCTTGTTAGTCACAATCGCCATCGGAATATTACGCTGACTAAAAGCGGCTAGGCTTTCTGCAACACCGTCATACAAACGGCTAGCAACGCACAATTTTTCGCAATAATGTTGCTCAAATAAGCTTCGAGCTTGGCGGTATAGACTCTCTGATAATGTGTTGTCCACTATAGAACTGCCTGACAAGGCCCGTTTAATTAACACTTCCGCCCCGTTGCCAACCCAATGGCGGATAGTCACTTCATCAAAACACTCACGTCCCAAATCCACTAACATCGCATTAATGGCTAGAGCGAGATCGGGCGCGCTATCAACCAAAGTGCCATCGAGATCAAAGGCAATCAGTTTTAACTCGTCTAATGGCTTCATCGGTACTCCTTATTGACCGACTTTGGCTAACTCAACGCGCATCTTATCAATCACCGCTTTATAATCAGGCTGATTAAAAATCGCCGACCCTGCCACAAACATATCGGCTCCCGCTTCTGCAATCTCGGCAATATTATCGGCAGTGACGCCACCGTCAATTTCTAAGCGAATATCGAAACCACTCTGGTCTATACGTTGTCTTACCGCGCGCAATTTATCCAAAGTGCTAGGAATAAATTTCTGTCCACCAAAACCGGGGTTCACCGACATCAACAAGATCATATCCAACTTATCCATCACATAATCAAGACAATGTAGTGGCGTAGCAGGGTTAAGCACTAAGCCTGCTTTACAACCTAACTCTTTAATAAGCTGCAAACTACGGTCGATATGTTCGGATGCCTCTGCATGAAAGGTAATCATGCTGGCTCCAGCCTTAGCAAATTCAGGAATAAGCGCGTCAACTGGCTTAACCATCAGGTGAACATCAATCGGGGCGCTAATACCGTAATCACGTAAAGCCTTACACACCATTGGGCCAATAGTTAAATTTGGCACATAGTGATTATCCATCACATCGAAGTGCACCACATCTGCACCAGCAGCTAATACGTTTTCAACTTCTTCACCAAGGCGGGCAAAGTCTGCGGCTAAAATAGAAGGGGCGATTAAAAAGGATTTGCTCATTGTGATAACCATCGGATTTTAAAGTGCGCAATTTTAACGCAGCTTGTGTTGTTATCCAATCTCTGTACAAAGATTGTTTTTGTGCCATGCTCTAGCTACCAGTTTTACAGAAAAATACAGCACGCATTTATGTCTTTACTGAAAAGCGTACTTGGCGCCTTCTTTGGCGTTCAGTCGGAGCAACAACGCCAGCATGATTTCCAGCATGGTAAGGCTTGGAAGTTTATCCTATTGGGTATTGTTATGCTGAGCCTATTTGTACTCAGCATAATTTTATTAGTCCGTTTAGTTGCTTAGTGAATGAGCTTGGTAATAAGCCAATAGCTCGGCAACCTTTAGACGCTGCTGGCCTTTGCGGCTAATCGTGCGACGCACCTTTAACTGGCTCAATTCACTGGTTTGATAAATATCACGGGTTAGTGGTAAGTCATGATTACTGATCAATACCGAAGCCCCGCGCTGCTGAGCTTCTAAAGCCAAGGTTCCCAAACGTTGTTGGTCTGCTAGGTTAAAGCCCTTACTGACATAGTTGGTAAAACTGGCCGTTGGACTTAACGGCGCATAAGGGGGATCGCAATAAACGATATCCCCAGCCTTTACCTGAGCAAAGGTGTCAACATAACTACAACAGCGAAACTCAGCTTGTTTCGCCTTAACCGCGAAAAACTCCAACTCAGCCTGCGGAAAATAAGGCCTTTTGTAAGAGCCAAAAGGGACATTAAACCCACCACTTCGATTATAGCGACACAGACCGTTATAACCGTGGCGGTTTAAATACAAAAACATTAACGAGCGCTGATATTCATCAGTAGTAGCATTAAAGCGCTGACGTAATTCGTAGTAGTAATCACTTTGGTTACACTCTTGATTAAAATAGTGTTTAGCATCGTGAATAAACTGCTGTGGCCGCCGCTGTAAGATTTGATACAAATTGATCAAATCAGGGTTGATATCAGTTAATAGATAACGAGAGTAGTTTGTATTAAGAAATACCGAAGCCGCTCCAACGAAGGGTTCAATCAATAAATCACCTTCTGGCAACTGTCGTTGAATATCGTCAATAAGGCCGTATTTACCCCCGGCCCACTTTAAAAAAGCACGTGTTTTTTTCATTATTAGCGAGTCAGTTCAAACTGGACCTGTTTAAATTGTTTAATCAAAGAATCCAGATTCTGCTGCTGTAATTGCTTACGCGCTGCTTGAGCGTCTTCGCGGCTAGCGAAATCGCCGTAAATAATCTTATAGGGTACATTGGGATTAGCACTGGAACGATATACCCAGACTTCGTGTTGCCACTGCCGAGCAGATACAAACTGCTGGGCTTTTTCCCGATTATTAAGAGCCATCAGTTGCAAGGTATAGTGCTGACTAGGCTTAGCTTCTAACAAGATTTTTACGTCAGTCACCTTTATCGGCACCGCTTCGTTAGTTGCGGTCTCAGCAGGCGTCGAAGCCGGCTCAGCTACAGGCGTGACGTCCTCGGCTAATAAGTTACCACTGTCTTGAATTTCAGTACTGGGTTGGCTGGGTTGTTGCGCAGTATTTTGCTCGGCCAACAGCTTATTCACCACGTCATCTTCAACCACAACCCGCAGCTCAGATGCGGCCCCTTGATTATTTAAGGTCAGTTCATCGGGTAAATCTTGCGAAGGCAGCTCAGCGGTTTCGGGACGCGATGTGGCTCCATCTTGGCTGCTTGGTGCCTGCGCGCCATTGTCCCCAACGACAGAGCCATTAGCCAAGGTGGGTTCTTCCATCAAGGCTAAAGAAATACGGCTATCATCGGCTTGTTCCCCTCCCCAATCATTAATCACTTGTACTAATAACCCAGCCACAGCGGCGCATAAGATCACCGCGATTACGATATACAGTTTACTTCGATTGCTGGTACTGGTTTCCGTCATAGGGATATCTCCGGTAACAATTTGGTCGACATACTGGTAAATCAAACGAGGGTTACCTTGCGCCGACGAAATATGCTGTTCAATGGCTTGTTGATTTTCAAACTCGGCAACATATTCAGCTCGATTAAACAATAAAGAAGCGAGTTGCAGCGCTTCACTCTCAGAGAGTGGGGCAACATCAAAATACAATACTTGATTGCTTAAGGCATCTAACTGAGCATTGAAACCACTGCTTGGCTCAGCAAATAACAGCAATGACATATCATGCTGATAAAGTTGGTTATAGTGTTGGTAAAATTCAACCAACTCCCTTAACACTTGCTCACTCAGCGCTTGAGCATCATCAATCACCACCAATATTGGCGAAAAGCTTTCTTTTTGATTGCGTTGAAAGCTCTCAAATAGGGGATCTTCTTGATTAAATAAGGGGTCTTTAAGTAATTGCTGCAGCAACTCGCGACGAACACGCCCATCGTCTGCTTTGGCCGCACTTAGCAAGGCCAAATGAGCAAATGACGCATTTTCTAGAACAGCATTAGCTAATGAGGACTTACCTGAGCCAGCTTCACCACTGACACAGATAAGCTTGGACTTAAAGCGAATTTGAGTGATCAGTCTGTCGCGCAAGCGCTCTTGGCTCTGTAATTGCGCAAACTCGGCATCGCGCCGCACTCCCACCATTCAAATTGCCTTATTGAAATCGACTGATAACTGTTTTTATATCATTTTCAGTAATTGTATCAACTACTTCTGCTGTACCAATAGAGCTAGGTAGAACTAAACGCAGTTTTCCATCGAGCACTTTCTTATCACGCATCATATGCGGAAGAAATTCATCCACGCCCATATTTTGTGGTGGAGCAACAGGCAAACCTGCCCGCTCAATTAAACGACGCATCCGTTGTACTAATTCGCCAGAGATCATGCCGGCCAGCTCAGCGGTTTCCGCAGCCATCACCATACCCGCTCCCACAGCTTCACCGTGTAGCCAAACGCCATAACCCTGCTCAGCTTCAATCGCATGACCAAAGGTGTGGCCTAGATTCAGCAAGGCCCTAATCCCTTGTTCAGTTTCATCTTTAGCCACCACTTCGGCTTTAATTTCACAACAGCGAGCAATGGCCCGAGTCATTAATTGAGCATCCAGCGCCATCAATTGCTCTAGATGGGTTTCTAGCCAAGCGAAAAATTCAGCATCATAAATAATGCCGTATTTGATCACTTCAGCCATGCCAGCAGCTAACTCGCGTTTATCCAAAGTGGCCAAACAATTAATATCAATAACAACAGCTTTAGGCTGATAGAACGCGCCTATCATATTCTTGCCTAAGGGATGGTTAACTGCGGTTTTACCGCCCACCGACGAGTCAACCTGAGACAACAAGGTAGTAGGTACCTGCACAAAAGGCACCGCTCGTTGATAACAGGCTGCAGCAAACCCTGCCATATCACCGATAACTCCGCCACCTAAGGCAACAATAGTGGTATCACGACTATGTTGCTTGGCCAATAAGGCGGAAAAAATCTGATTTAGCGTGTCTAAATTTTTATATTGTTCGCCGTCGGGTAGCTCAACCACATCAACTTGATACTGATGAAGACAAGCCAATAGTTGCTCCAAATATAGCGCGGCTACCGTGGTATTGCTGACTACCATAACTTTTTTACTGGTAATTGCTTTACTGAACAGCTCGGTTTGACTTAACAAGCCCTGACCAATGCTAATCGGGTAACTACGCTCGCCTAGAGCAACCATTAAACATTCCATTGTATTATTAGAATCCTAGTAATTCGATAATTTGATTTGCTACTGCTTTAGCACTTTGATCGTCAGTTTTAACTGTGTAATCTGCCACTTCGGCATACATCGGATTACGTTCTGCGGCTAAACTTTCTAGCACCTCACGAGGCTCTTCAGTCTGTAACAGTGGGCGACGTTTATCTCGTTGGGTTCGGGCAAATTGCTTATCAATTGTAGTTTCTAGGTAAACAACTATGCCGCGAGCCGATAGATGGTTACGGTTTTCTTTGCTAATCACCGAGCCACCACCAGTTGCCAATACGATGCCTTGCATCTGAGAAAGGTCGTCAATTACGCCCTCTTCTCGAACTCTAAAACCAGCTTCACCTTCAACGTCAAACACCCACGCAATATCTGCACCAGTGCGGCGTTCAATCTCTTGATCTGTATCGTAAAACTGTAAATGTAATTGCTGTGCTAAATGACGACCGATTGTGCTTTTTCCAGCCCCCATCGGTCCTACCAGGAAGATATTTCGTTTCTCAGCCATGCTTCTTCAAATTTGTCTTTTGTCTATTTTCTCCCCGCAATGCGGGCACCAGTTGTACCAACCTTAGTAAAAAGATCAGGGCGCGATTATCTCGTTTGAAAGGGAGTTTGGCAACTGCAAAATCACTCCCACACCGAAAGACTCGGCATGGGAGTAACAGGGGAAGAACAATTATAGTGAATCAACCAAGATTCGAGGGGTGACAAAGATCAATAACTCGTTCTTGTTAACACTTTCAGTTTTAGTGCGGAATAGATAACCCAAACCAGGTACATCACCCAAAATTGGTACTTTCTTCACTCGGTCAATATTTTGTTGCTGGTAGATCCCACCCAGCACAATGGTTTCACCGTTTCTGACCAGCACCTGCGTACCAATCTCTTGTTTGTTAATTGCTACTGCAGGGCCGGTTGGCGTTAATACCGCTTCCCCTTCTGAGTCTTGAGAAATCACCAAGTCAAGGATCACATTACCGTCAGGCGTTATCTGTGGAGTCACTCTTAAACTCAACACTGCTTTTTTAAAGGTCACCGAGGTAGCACCACTAGAGGCGCTTTCAACGTAAGGAATTTCTCGACCTTGTTCAATATACGCCGCTTTTTGGTTAGCCGTTGTAATTCTTGGGCTAGCAATTACTTCACCTTTGTTTTCCTGCTCAAGCGCTGACAATTCGAGATCGAGGATCTTGCCGTTAGCGAGTTTGGCCACTTGGAAGGCAATTGAGCCAGCAGGATCAGACACCGGCAAGTTCACATTAAGTCGGTCATCTAAACTTGGCGTATTTCCAGCTAAAACATCGTCGGCGCCTTCTAAGGTGCCAGAGCTGATACCGGTACTATTTCCAACTGAGCCGGTATTGGTCACGCCCCAGCGAATGCCCAGCTCTTCGCTCACATCATCACTCACCGTTACCATGCGCGCTTCAATCACCACCTGTTTCACCGCAATGTCTAGTTTTTCAATCATGGCCTTAATGTTGCTCAAAGATTCTTCGGTATCTTTAATCAACAAAGTATTGGTGCGCTCGTCCACTGCCACAGAGCCTCGCTCAGATAACATGGAGGTGTTCTCACTCTTCAGCAGGTTAGATAAATCTGAGGCCTTCGCATAATTAACTTGAATATACTCAGAATACAAAGGAGCTAAGTCGGCGACTTGCTGGGCGCTTTCTAATTGTTGACGCTCTTGCTCAGCCAGTTCAGCCGCAGGTGCTATGAGCAGCACATTGTTATCTAAACGCTTATCTAAACCTTTAACTTTGAGAATAATATCTAGGGCTTGTTCCCATGGCACATCATCCATACGCAAGGTGATATTGCCCTGCACAGAATCGGTTGTAACCAAGTTTAATTGATTAAAATCTGCGATTAACTGCAATACGGTACGCACCGGAATATCTTGGAAGTTCAAAGAAATAGGCTTACCTTGATACTCTACTTTAGCCGCTTCTTCGGCTTCCAGCTTTTTCACTTCTACAAGAAATAACTCACCGGACTGGTCATAGCGGTAGTCAAAAGCACCATTAATCGCAATTTTCAGCTGAACTCTTGAGTCATGCTTAAATACTTCAACGCTTTCAACGGGAGTGGCGAAGTCGTTTACATCCATAACATAAACGTTTTCATCAGACACGTCGGTATTATAAAAGTCCACCAATAGGGTGTTATCGCGTCGCTTTATGTCTGCTGCAATCGAACTATTGTTCAAATCCACCATAATTTGGCCAGAGCCACTTTTACCCCGACGAAAATCAATGCCTTCTATGTGGTTAATCGTGGCATGCTCAACCCGACTCGCATTATTAAAGGCGTCATCAACGGTTGCGGAAGATGCAGCAGCCGCTACCGGCAATGCGCCAAGTTTAATTAATACGCGTTTGGCACTTTGCTCGACTTGATAGGGAACTAAGCGATCTAGCGCTAATACTAACTGTAAACCCGCTTCAGTTTGTAGGCTCTGCAAATGTTTAACACCGCCACCATCAATAGGCAGAGGGTTAACCTTCAAGGCCGAACTTGCGTTAGCAACGTCAATCACCAGTTGATTTGGAGAATACTCTAAGTGATCAGCTACTGTATCAATCGGACCGTCAAATAACAGCTCAATTTCTACCGCACCTTTCACCATTGGATTGGTGTTTAATTGAATTAACTGAGCATTCGCCCACACTTGAGTTACACAACCAAACAAACCCGCTAACAACAAGCCGCTTTTGCATACTCCTTTCAGCATCTTTCCCTTCATGCCTATTTCCCTATTGTTCAGCTTGCGAGAGCGAAAGCTGAGTAGTTCTCTCGTTCCAGCAGCCTTGACCATCTGAAACAACTTCTTTGATATCTAAACCAGCGTCACTGACCTTAACAATGACCCCATGATGCAAACCTAGGTAATTTCCTTTTTTAACCCGAAACATTTCGCCGCCCGGAACCTCAACCAAAGCCCACAACGTAGGGCCATCGCCGAGAACGCCACGCATCTTTAAGCTAGATAGCGAGTATTGCTCCAAGGCTTGCTTTTCCCGAGCGATTTGTGGTTCTAAAGCGCACTCTTTTTCGTCATTGACAGTGGTATCTGCAGCTTCTGGTGCGGGGCTAGTGAATGGATTTCTCCCCTCACTGGCTTGATAAGCAAGATGTTCAAAAGGTTTAATTTGAGGAACATCCTCCTGTACCGGAACTTTGCGAGCTTTCACTTCCATAACGTATTGTTGCAAATCATCCTTCGATCCTTCACAACCAAATAATGCAAGCAGGGTTAATCCGATTACTATTGCTTTCATCATTTCCCCTTCGGCACTTGCTTTTCTTTGTAACGATAGGTTTTTGCCAACATCGCCATACTCAACATGCCCCCATCACCTTGTTTTTTCAAGGTAATGTTATCCAAGATCACAATCCGCGGTAAGGCAGCTACGCCGCTGACAAAAGCTCCCAGCTGATGATACTGACCACTTACTTCTAACTTTATCGGCAGTTCTGTAGAAAACTCATGTTCGATCTCTGGCTCCCAATTGATTCGACGAAATTCCAAGCCGTTATCAATACCAATAAAACTGAGTTCATCTAACAGGCCTGGAATTTCATGCTTTTCAGGCAGCTGTTTCAACAAAGAAGCAAAGGCCTCACTCATTTCTTCTACTTGTTTCTGATAAGCCGGAAGATTGCCTGCCAACGCGGCTTTGACTTCAAACTTGCTACGCAACTCTTGCTCTTTTGCTTCAAGTTGCGTCAGTTTCTTTTGCTCATCTGCCACCAAATAGTAATAACTACCAGCAGCAATAAGTGCGCATATAAACACGACAAAAATAATCTTTGCTAACTTAGGCCACGAACCAATATTCTCTAGGTCTAATTCATTGAGCTGTTGTAAATCCATTACTTAGCCCCCTCTTGTTGACTAGGAACACCAAGCTTTACGGCAAAATTCAACTGAAATTTACTCAATTCCATGTCCGCTTCCTGACTAGGTAATGCAACAATAGAGCGAATACTGGGCGTACCCAACCACTCTCTTTGTTCAATATTACGCATCAAGCTCGCAACCCGATAGTTGGCTTCACTTTTACCGTCTAAATCGATCGAAGAGTTCATGAAAGCCAGGCTGTCCAAATAAATACCGGTGGGGGCTATCGCGGGTAAACTATTGAAAATTTTGGTAGGAATATTTCGACTTTCTTGAAGCTTTTGAATAAGCGCGATACGCTCTTTAAGGCTTTCTTTTTGCTCTTTAATTTTTTTAATTTCACCAATTTGATGATCAAGAATCGCGGTTTCTTTTTCAAGGTACTGATTACGAGCCTGCTGCTTATGCTGCAAATTGACGTAATAATTTTGAACTAAAAAGACTGCGAGAAAGGTGATAGCAGCAGCCGATACCAACCCCAACAAAAAGTCTCGTTTTTGTTTGCTTTTTACTGCTTCTCGCCACGGGAGTAAGTTAATGTTAGACATTATCGAAACTCCTTAAGGCTAAACCTAAAGCAACCATGTATTTTCCACCTTCATGGCGTAACTTCTCACGGTCGATAGAGCGGTCAGCACTGCAGTCATGGAACGGCTGAGCTTTAAGCACCGGCATTTCCAAATCCGTTTGCATTTGAAACACCAATTCATCTGACAAGGCACTGCCACCACTGAGCGCGATAGCATCAATGGATTTATAACCGCTTGAGCTTAAAAATAATGAAATTTGTCGGCGCACATTTTGAATAACCCCATTAACAAACTGGGCAAATACATCAATTTCATAGTTTTCGGGTAAGCGCCCACTCACTTTCATTTCTTTTGCTTCTTCAATACTCAAACTATAGAAGCTGGCTATTTGCTGAGTATATTGAGCTCCGCCAAAGTTTTGTGCTCGGTTATAAACCACCTCGCCTTTATTGAGAATGGCAAAATTTAAAGTAGTCTCACCAATGTCTACCAGCGCTATCACTTTTTTCGGATCAAACTCGTCATCCTGTTGATGTAACAAGTAGTTCCACGCTCGACCCAATGCGTGAGACTCAACATCTACTATTTTAGCCTCAAAGTCAGCATTTGCTAAAACCTCAGCCCGAATACTCACCGCCTCAGTGCGCGCAGCACTAAGCAAAACGTTATGTCGAGTGGGCTCACTCTCATTAACGCCGAGCACTTCAAAGTCGAGACTAATTTCATCAATCGGAAAAGGAATTGAGTTTTCTGCCTCAAGCTCGACCTGAGTTTCCAACTCTAGTGCAGATAAACTACTATCCATGTAAATTACCTTAGTAATTACGTGGCTCCCTGCTACCGCTGTTGCCACTTGGCGATTACGAGAGGGCAGTTTACGCTTTAACTCTCGTAAGGCTTCAGTAATCTCCTCCGGAGAAACAACTTGGTTGTCGACTAATGCACCAGTAGGCGTATCAACTTCTGCCACGGCTTCTACTTTTAAACCCTTAGATGATTTAGAAAGCAATAGCCCTTTAATTGTGGAAGAACCGAAATCTATGCCTAATAACGCAGCCGATGATTTTTTACCTATCCCTAGTACCATGACTCGCCAACTATCTTTTTAAATTAAACAGTTACCTATCAATCCAGAATAACGGGTTATTGACTAGGGCGCTAATAGTAATTCAGAAAGTTGTCGAAACAGGTCACAATTTGACGATATAATCGGCGATTCTTTAGATACAGAGTGCAAAATTTGTAATGAAATGGCTTAAAAGACTGTTATTTTTAATTTTCTTGGCTGGAAGCCTTGGTGTTGCAGCAATTGCTGCCTTATATTTTTATTTTGCGCCCCAGTTACCCGATGTCAGTACCTTACGTGACGTACAATTACAAACGCCGATGCGCGTGTTTAGTGCTGACGGCGAGCTTATTTCTCAATTTGGTGAAAAACGCCGAATTCCTCTAGAAATAGAGGATATCCCCGAGCAGATGTTACACGCATTTTTAGCCACCGAAGATGCGCGCTTTTATTCTCATCCAGGTATCGATCCTATTGGTATTACGCGCGCTGCACTTAATTTGATAATTACTGGTGAAAAAAGCCAAGGTGCCAGTACCATCACTCAACAGGTTGCTCGTAACTTCTTTTTAACGAGAGAAAAAACCTATATTCGAAAAATAAAAGAGATCTTCCTAGCCATCAAGATCGAACAGGAATTGTCTAAGGATGAAATCCTTGCCTTATATTTGAATAAAATTCCTTTAGGTTACCGCTCTTTTGGGGTGGGTGCCGCCGCACAAGTTTATTATGGAAAAACCGTAGACCAACTCACGCTGGCCCAAATTGCAGTTATTGCTGGCCTTCCTAAAGCACCTTCAGCCTTAAACCCTATTCGTTCACCTGAACGGGCGCGTGACCGTCGCCGAGTAGTACTGGGACGGATGCTGGAAACAGGCTATATTGACCAAGCTGCTTTTGATGAAGCGAATCAGGCGCCCATCAGCGCCAGCTATCACGGAGCAGAGATCACTCTAGCCGCTCCGTACTTAGCCGAGATGGTTCGCCAACAGATCCTCGAGCAATTTGGAGAAGCAGCCTATACCTCTGGCATGGATGTTTACACCACCATCAGCGCCAAACGACAAAATGCCGCCACTAAAGCCCTCCGTGACAACCTTAAAAGCTACGATCAGCGCCACGGCTTTCGTGGAGCGATTAAACAACTCTGGCAAGAGCCCCAAAATCAGCTGAGTGAATCCGACATCATCAAACAACTCAATGAAATGCCAAACTACGGCTCGCTGCGGGCAGCTGCAGTTCTTTCGGTTGAGGACAAACAAGCCCAAGTATTAGTTAAGGGCGGAAACTACGGCACCATCCCTTGGGACAATATGAAGTGGGCACGCCGCTTTATTACTGATACTCGTCAAGGCCCAGCGCCTAAGCAGGCCAGCGACATCCTTAGCGTTGGAGACTTAATTTGGGTAGAGAGCCTAACATCAGCAGAAGACGAGTTAACCAGTGAAACAGAGGCCCCCCAACAACCGCTTGCAGAGCAAACTGAATATGCTTTATCACAACTCCCAGACGCTGGCGCAGCTTTAGTCGCGATCTCTCCTCTTGATGGCGCTATTGAAGCGTTAGTGGGCGGCTTTAGTTTTAATCAAAGTAAGTTTAATCGTGTGACTCAAGCGAGTCGCCAAGTAGGCTCAAACATCAAACCTTTCCTCTATTCAGCCGCATTTGAGCATGGAATGACCTTAGCTAGCCTAGAAAATGACGCGCCAATTAACCGCTGGGATCAAGCAATGGGAGTAGCCTGGCGCCCCAAAAACTCACCGCCAGTCTATGATGGCCCAATTCGTCTAAGAGTCGCGTTAGCTAAATCCAAAAACGTTGTGTCGGTTCGCCTGATGCGTGATCTAGGCATCGACACCATGATTCAACACTTAGCTAAGTTTGGTTTCCCAGCCAACGAACTGCCAAGAAACGAGTCATTATCTTTAGGCTCAGCTTCCCTCACCCCAATGCAAGTAGCTAGCGCCTATGGTTCTTTCGCTAATGGAGGCTACTTAGTAAGCCCTTACTTCATCGATAGAATTGAAGATGGTGAAGGTAATATTCTATTTCAACAGCTTCCCAAAGTTGCTTGTGATAGTTGCTTTGAAACCATCGCCGACACACCAAACTTAGATGAATTAATTGCGCAACAAGGCCACCCTTTACAGCAGTGTCCCATTTCCTTCGCTAACGAAGATGATCTCGCACCACGAATTATTAGCGCAGAAAATGCGTTTTTAGTCTCTCAAGCAATGAACAGTGCAATATGGGGCGGCGGCAGCTGGGCTCATAAAACCGGCTGGAACGGCACCGGATGGCGAGCCGCAAAAGAACTCAAACGACATGATATTGCAGGCAAAACTGGTACCACCAACGATGCTAAAGATGCTTGGTTTTCTGGTTTTGGACCAGACTTAGTAGTGACCTCATGGATAGGCTTTGATAGCTTCGATAGAGAACTAGGTGAAGCGACTTATAACCCTAACCTTGGCAACGAGCAAATTGCTGGAAAAGAGTTCGGAGCGAGAACCGCGCAACCGGCATGGATAGACTTCATGAAAGTCGGTTTAGAAGGGGTTCCTGAGCACACATGGTCAGTACCTAAAAATATCTCTACGGTTAGAATCGATAGAGCAACAGGCCTTCTTACCAACGCCAGTGACCACACCTCTAGATTCGAATACTTTGTAAAAGGCACTGAGCCACAAGAGTATGTTAAACCCTCTTCCGGCTCAGTATTTGATGCAGAAGAAGAGCTCTTCTAATTAAGATCCACATATTGGCTGATCACTTTAGCCAATTGATTAAAACAGGGTCGTCGAACCGAATTATTGCGATAAAGCAAGCTGATTCGGCGACTCGGTTCTGGAGCAGTAAAGCGCCGATAACAAATACCGCTGTGCTCGTCTGACTCAGGTATAGCCAACTTAGGCAATAGAGTAATCCCCATGCCCGCCGCCACCATATGACGCAGGGTTTCTAAACTAGTTGCCTTAAAACTAGTATCCTCTTTTGCTCCTGCAGCAAAACAATAGCCCATGGCCTGATCGCGCAAACAGTGGCCATCTTCCAACATTAATACCTGCTCTCCACTGAGATCAGATAACTCCACCTGCTGTTTATCATACCAACGATGAGAACTAGGCATGGCCAACAACAGCGGCTCATCAAATAAGTCAATGGCGCCAAATCTCTCCATTTCAGGTAAGTAAGCCAATACCAAGCAATCTAACTCGCCTTCCTCCAAGCGCTGCAACAAAACATGGGTTTGCTCCTCATATAAGAACAACTCCATATCGCTAAACTCGCTGCGAATATGCGGTACGATTTTTGGCAACAAGTAAGGCGCAACCGTTGGAATCAGGCCTAAGTGTAGTGGGCCCGCCATCGGTGCCTGAAAGCTTTTAGCCATATCTTTGAGGCCTTTAACCTCTAATAAAATGCTTCTCGCCTTAGCTGCCAACTCGTCGCCAGCATGAGTAAAAATAACTTTGCGAGATGTTCGCTCAATCAATAATAAACCAAGCTCTTCCTCTAACTTGGCTATTTGGCCACTCAAGGTGGGCTGACTAACAAAACATTTCTCCGCAGCTTTACGGAAATGTTTTTGCTCCTGCAAAGCCACCAAATATTCTAAATCGCGTAGGTTCATCGTTACTCCTAGTTAACCCGACAATTCTAAAGTTAAGTCTTTGTAAGCGCTACAACAATCCTAGCTAAGATCATGCAATAAGCGGCGAAGTTTGTTATTAAGCTCTCAATAAAACAATCAGTAATGCCTATTACCCACTAACTATGTTATATAAGCAAAGATATAAAGGAATGCGCATACACGGTTGTTGCGGTTAACAAGGAGTAAACAATGGCGTGGTTTAAACACAGCTTATTAATTGTATTAAGTACGATGTTATTTGCCTGTGGAGGAGACGGAAGTGTCGACCTCAGCGGTGGTGGTAATGGTGGAGATGGCGGCGACAATGGTGGTGATGGTGGATCTAGCCCAACAGCAGCCATTGGTATAGCCCTCTATAGTTGCCCTGATAATATTGATACTGCGGTTATTCCCGCAGGCTGTGAGCAAACTAACACCGTACCCAGCGATAGTGACACTTATGTTGTAGTCACCCTCTCCAATAGCTCGACCATCACTAACGAATTGGTCAACTTGAGCACGACTAGTGCAGAGCTAAACGCTACTACCATCTTAATTGGAGCCAATGGCATTGGCCAAACCACCATGAGTGCGCGCAGTGATGCTACCAATGCCGATGCGGTTACCGCCACTTATAACTACAGCAATAGCAGCGGCGACCCAGTGACAGTATCTGCCAGCGAAAACTATCAAGTTCAAATAAACTCAGGAAGTGGCGGACAAAATAGTCTACAACTGGCTTTATACGACTGTAATGGCGTAGCGCGGGATCAAATTCCCCAGGGATGCAGTAGCGCCAACAGCCTTTCCATTGAGTCTCCTCTTACTGCTGTAGCCCGTTTAAGCTATACCGGTGGAACCCCTGCGGCTAACGAGCTAATAAACTTAGCCACCACCAATGCCGACCTCAGCGCGGAAACCATTTTAACTAATCAACAAGGCTTAGCTATTGCCACTCTGTTCGCTCAGTTAGAAACAACCGGTGCAGATTCGATCACAGCAAGCAATGATGCGCTAAGTGTAACTGCCACAGCGAACTATCAAGTCGGCCAAGCCAACTTAAATATGGTACTTAGCTCCAGTTTAGCCGATGGAGAAACGTTAGGTTCCGATGCTACCGCTAGCTTTAGCGCCACCATCACCGATGGCGATGGGAATCTATACGCAACCCCGATAGCGATAGCTTTTACTTCTAGCTGCGCAAGCCAAGATTTAGCCGATATTTCCGATAGCGTGACTACCGTAAATGGTGTAGCAACCGCTATTTATCAAGCTACTGGATGTAGTGGCAGCGATACCATTACAGTTACCCCTAGCATCAGCGTTATAGACCCACAAAACTACACCATCGATATTGCTGTGGCCGAGGCTAGCGGTATCACTTTTGCGTCTGCTTCACCTCAAACCATTTACTTAAAAGAGTCTGTGGGGGAAACCATTTCCGAGTTACGCTTTATCGTTACCGATGCTACGGGTAGCCCTAAAGCAGGGCAAGAAGTGGATTTTGCGCTTGATTCCAGCCTACACGGTGTAACCATCAGCCCCTTAACGGCTCAATCCAACGCCGCTGGTGAAGTATTAACTCGAGTTACCAGCGGCAGCATGTCCGGTGCAGTAGTGGTTAGCGCCAGCTTTAGTGACCCAGATACAGGTGACATTATCTCTGCAACCTCTAATGCGCTAGCCATTCACACAGGTGTACCATCACAACAAAGTATGTCTTTGTCGGCCAGCACCTTGGCGCTGGAAGCTTGGGGAATTGATGGGGTTAATAGCAACTTGACCCTGCGAGTCAGTGATGAAAACAACAACCCTGTTCCTAATGAAACCACCATCGTATTTGAAGCCGATGGTGGCCAGGTTTCAGGAAACTGTAAAACCACTGGTCAAGACAGTAATAGTGGCTGTACGGTCACCTGGGTAAGCCAAAACCCTCGCCCTAAAGGTCACCTATACAACCTACCAGCGGGCCGCTGTAATGCTCCCGGCCACATTCCTGGAGATGTAGTCAATACTCAAGGTAATAACCTGTACGGTGTGGGCCGAGCCAGCGTGTTAGCCATCACCTCGGGCCAAGAGTACTATTCAGATGTAAATGGCAACCGTACTTACGACACAGGTGAAACCTATACTGCACTTGGCGAAGCCTACGTAGATAGCAATGAAAACGGCAGTTACGACACAACCGGCATAATTAACCACGACAGTGTTAATGTTGAAGAGCGTTTTCGCGATTACAACGAGAATAGTGAATTTGATACTGCCACCGGTATTAAAGATTCTAGCATTCCGGCCAATGCGGTTAACGAGTTATTCAATGGCCTCTCCTGTACCGTGGAAGCGGACGCAACAGGCTTATGTACACGTGACCTAGTTGAAGTCCGCGATTCCGTTGTATTGGTGATGGCCACTTCTGCTGCCAATATTTTAATTTCAGATGCCACCAACAGCGTGCCAGTTAGTAGTGTTGATTTAACCGCCGTATCTTCGCAAGGCCTAGTTATTACCGTGCAAGATCTTAACGGTAACCAAATGCCCGCAGGTACCGAAGTGTCAATTAGCACCAACAACGGCGAATTATCGGGACAAACCTCCTTCACCGTCTCTGATGGGGTTCGTCTGTGTGATTTAATGTCGCTTAGCGTTATTCGGGAAGCAACCCCCAACAACCGTTCTGAGGGCGCGATGACCGTTACCGTAACCAGCCCTGGAGGGGTGGAAAGTTCCGCTTCAATTGCAATTATTGACGCCGGTTAAAAGAAACCTCTTTAACAAACCAGAGCCAGTCTAATGACTGGCTTTTTGTTATCTCTTGCGCTTAGCGCGACGCTTGTTCTTAGTCACAGCTCGCTACCTTAGCGAACAGCCTTACTACAGTAAGACTTTACCGAGCCATGTTTGAGCAGGCTAATAGCGCTTTATGGGTTAGCCGTAACAATATTCGCTTAGCATTAAAGGCACGCGACTACGGACTTACAGTACCTCTATGTGAACTTGCAAAACGGCTTTGCTTTAGCAGGCGACAAGCCGATATCCATGATAGGGAAATCATAACTCAAGACTGGCCTTAAGCATCGGTACATTTACCGTTCAAGCAGACTAGCCGCTCCCAAAGCGTTGATAAGTATTTAGAAGGTGAGGAGTTTAGGGCTGAAAACAAAAAAGGCCGCCTAGGCGACCTTTCTCTTTAGCTGGAGCTGGATCTTATTCGAAGATTTTCGCTACAACACCCGCACCTACTGTACGGCCACCTTCACGGATTGCGAAGCGTAAACCTTCATCCATCGCGATTG
>NZ_JBNKPP010000162.1:0-2092 GCF_050295395.1 Agarivorans sp. | reverse complement strand
CGATATCGCCATCTCCATGCTCACCCTATTTCGCGTGATGACCTTTGAGGATTGGACCGATGTGATGTACGAAACCATGCAAGTCTATAGCCTTAGCTGGATCTACTTCCTCAGTTTCATCTTTCTCTCGGCTTTTGCCTTTCTCAACATGGTGATTGGCATCGTGGTGAATGTGATGGAGCAAGAACACGCCAAGGTTCGCCAAGAAGACCAGCTGGCCGCCGGTACTCAAGAACCCAGCCTGCGCGAACTACAGCAACAGTTAGATGAAATAAAACAGCTGCTTAAGCAGCAAAAATAGTGACTTAATAAGCGAGCTTAAGGGCTGATAAGCCCTTAAGCCTTGTTGCTCCAAGCAGTAAAAGCGAACAAACATCAAACAAAACCTTGCTCCAAACCAAATGATAGTTAATGATAACTATTCGCAAAAAGTGTTTGGACATGACCATGAAACATCACTCTTCAACATCACCAAGGATCCAGTTAAGCCTCTCGGTAGATAAGCTACAACAATTGCTTGCCCAGGGAGCCATTTGCATCAATGACTTGGCCGATATACAGCCAGAAGCCAAGCGCGTGCTATGGAAGCTTTGCCTGCAAAACTGTAAATCCGGCGCGTGTGAACGGCGAGCAAAAGCGGTGAATGACGAAGAAAGGCTTAAGGTTAAGAACCTCGATTAACTGTTAGTAGCCTAAAGTTTGCGACGGCATAACCAAGTTAATAATCAAGAGCTAGCTTGTGGCCATTTGAACGAATAGTATTCTTTAATACTTCTCTAAAACCCTGCAGAGTAGAAACAAAGAAGGTAGTGTGAATAAGCGAACTATTTCACTTCTTGCTATAGCCTGCCTAATTGGCATGTTTATGTTAGGCATTTATTCCCATAGGGTTTACCAAAGAGTTATTACTAAACCAGAGTTGCCAAGGTTTAACTATGCCCTATGGGAGCTAATTGATACCAATAAAAGTGGAGCGCTAGATTTAGCACAGTTAGGCAATCAAGCGTGGATAAAAGTTTGTTTCCTTGGCCCCTACAATGAAGATTCAGCTAATTTACTTGGCTTTGATTGGGATATTGACGATTACACCAAGGCTTTACGCTCTGACGGACACACCGTACTGATATTCGCTTCAAACGAACATGTTGTAGATTATATTGTTCAACCCCGCAGCCATGGTGATTTTTGGGAGCTATCGGGCACTTGCTTAGCTCGTGAGGATTCAACGCTAGTGAGATCTAGTCATTCGCGCTCTTATAATCACAAAAACTAGAAGCATCTGAAATCAAGCCGACAACTTTTAATTGAAGCCGCGCTCGATACACCTAACCCAATAGCTCTCTTACAAAAACAAGTGACACACTAAGCCATCACTAGTATTATTTTTATCAGTAGAGTCTAAACCATAGCACATATACCATTCATCTTAAGAGGGAGCTCATGACTAAACACAAGAAGAAAGGGCTTGTCATGTTAGCTGTTAACTTTGTTGTACTAGTCGTCGCGTATATTCTATTGCAATTGGATATTGGAGGCTTACTTTCAGGAATAGTAATGGTAAGTGAGTTTTTTGTAATAATGATGATAACTATTCGCTACTTCGTTTATGACGCGAACGAAACGCCTCAATCTGTGCTTGATGACTTCGCAAAAAACGCTGCAAAATCCGAGGTTGAAGCCTTTAAAATTCGCTCAAATCGAGATTGAAGGGTGACGATGTCAGCATGCAAGCCGACTAGATAGAGAGTCTACGTCAAGAAGACCAGCTAGCCGCCGGTACTCAAGAACCCAGCCTGCGCGAACTACAACAACAGTTGGATGAAATAAAACAGCTGCTAAAGCATAAAACTTAAACGCTAGTCGCGGGTACTCAAGCTAACATATCCGCAGGGCAATAATAACGCTCGCGTAATCAGCGCGAGCGTTAAGTAAGCATGGGAGGAAATGGGATACTCAGTATTGCTCAAGTTATTATCCCTATCTCGGTGGGGTAGTTAACGCCTCAATAACCGGGGCGCGTTTTTTGGCGCGTCCGGCGCCGAAGGCGCGAAGTTGATTGATTTTTAAATGTCATTGAACCACTGAGGTTTGA
>NZ_JBNKPP010000161.1:0-2899 GCF_050295395.1 Agarivorans sp. | reverse complement strand
ATCTTCGGGGGTCTTATACTAGGAGTTCAAATGTATTACCCACTCGCACGAAAATTGATCTTTCAGCTTAACCCAGAGCGTGCTCACGATCTTACTATCGAGATGTTTAAACGCACTGGTGGCACCTTATTAGACCGAGTTTATCGCCAAACGATCCCAGAAAACCCAGTTGAGTTAATGGGCTTACGTTTTCCTAATCCGGTGGGCTTAGCCGCAGGTTTAGACAAAAATGGCGAGTGTATTCAAGCGTTTGACGCAATGGGCTTTGGTTTTATTGAAGTGGGAACGGTCACCCCACGCGCTCAATCAGGTAATGACAAGCCGCGTATTTTCCGAGTGCTAGATGCAGAAGGCATTATTAACCGTATGGGTTTTAATAACCTTGGGATCGATAATTTAATAAACAATGTTGAGAAAAGCCAATATAAAGGGATCCTTGGGATCAACATTGGTAAAAACTTCGATACGCCTGTTGAAAAAGGAAAAGATGATTATTTAATAGGCATGAATAAAGCTTTTCCTCACGCTTCTTATATTGCTGTTAATATTTCTAGCCCAAATACTCCCGGTTTACGTACATTACAATATGGCGAAGCTTTAGAGGATCTATTAAAGGATCTGACTGAGCGTAAAGATCAACTTTCTCAGCAATACAATAAACATGTTCCTTTATTGATCAAAATTGCACCAGATTTATCAGAAAGCGAAATTGAACAAATTGCTGATTCACTACTTAAATATAAATTAGATGGTGTAATTGCTACCAATACCACGCTTGAGCGCTCGATGATTGAAGGGATGAACCACGCTAGTGAGGCCGGTGGTCTAAGTGGGCGACCTCTACAATTAAAATCCACCGAGGTTATCCGTAAATTGGATCATTATTTAAAATCTGAGATCCCAATTATTGGTGTGGGTGGAATTGATTCGGGAATGGCTGCTAAAGAAAAAATGGAAGCCGGTGCTAAATTAGTACAAATATACAGCGGTTTTATTTATAAAGGCCCCGAATTAATTAAGCAAATATGTAAAGCTGTATAAAAAATAGCAATTAAATTTGTCTTTGCTGAGTTCACGTAGTACATTTGTTTATTAAGTGAACTCAGCATGGATAGCTCGTCTTTTTAGAAATGTTAATTCAACCTAATAAACACTGGCACTGGATATTTGATAACAATAAAGGAGTGATGACTCTGGAGTTGGGTAAAGATATGCTATTTGTGTCTAAGTTATGTAAAAAGCGTTGTGTTCAACATGCCCAAGAAGATAGTCCTTTTACTGCCGAACATACTCAGCTTTATTATCAGTTTCTTGAACAGCTAGAGGCCTTTTCTTGGTCTGACCCAATTAAAGTTCAAATTTGCCTCAATGCCGTTGCCTCTGCCCAGTTTTTAAAACCCTTAATGCCGCAAAGTTGGTTCTTTAAAAGCATTGCCCAGGCACAGCAGCCTCAGCTAGAGCTGGGCGAATTGGTGGTATTACAGAGTGAGCATAGCCAAGCGCGTTGCGTGGTGGTGGAGCGCAGTGAGCAAACTTATACCTTGATGACCATCGAAGACGGTTTAGTATTGGACGAGCGCAAAACGCTGGCTCAGTTCGAGGCTATTAAAGTGATGCAAGACCGAGTGATCCCCCTAAAGCAACTGTTACAGAATCAGTATCGCTTGGCTCAGACCGGCTAATTAAGCGCTAATAAATCTTTAAATACCGCTCTCATTTTTTGACTAATTAGGCTTTGTGCCTGTTGGTTGGGGTGGATCCCATCTTGTTGCATTAGTTCTGGCTGCTGCGCGATATCTTCAATAAAAAACGGTAAGTAATGCACTTGTTGCTGCTCGGCAAGTTGCGGATACAGTTGTTCAAAGGCTTGTAGGTAGCGCTTGCCATAGTTAGGCGGGATGCGGATCTGCATTAAGGCTACTTGAACTTGCTGTTGTTTGGCGATGTTGATGATGGCCTCGAGATTAGCCGCGATGTTAGCCGGAGGGTGGCCTTGTAAACCGTCGTTACCGCCCAATTCAATCAGTAACCAGTCAACTTGATGCTGTTCTAGCAAAGCGGGTAAACGTTTTAAGCCACCAGCGGTGGTTTCGCCACTAATACTGGCATTGATAAGATCGATGTCCTGAGCGGTTTCGTTATAATACTGCTGGGTAAGCGAAACCCAGCCTTGGTTTAACTCCATGCCATAACCGGCACTAAGGCTGTCTCCAAGAATGAGTATGCTTTGCTCATTTGAAGAAGCCTTTGAATTTAATGTAAATAAGAGTAAAACCGCTAGAGTTAACAGCGATAAAACTTTACTGTTATATTTTACTAACATTCTTTGAGCACCTACTTTTTATGGTCACAGCTAATTTAAGTCGAAGCACTAAGATAATCATAAATGCCAGTGCACTCAATCATCATATTGTCACCCCAGGTGGAAAACTCAAGCTATTGAAGGATATCGACTTGCAAGTAGAGCAGGGCGAATCCTTAGCCATTGTTGGGGCATCTGGCTCAGGAAAAACCACCTTATTAAGCATTTTGGCCGGTTTAGATAGCGCCAGCGAAGGAGACGTTACGCTGTGTCAACAAAATCTGAGCCAACTCGATGAAGAGCAACGGGCCAAGCTACGCCGCGATAATGTGGGTTTTATTTTCCAGCAGTTTTTATTAGTTCCAGCTCTCACTGCGCTGGAAAACGTCATGTTACCCGCCGAGCTTAAGGGTGAACGTCAGGCCAAACACTTAGCCGAGCAATGGTTAGCTAAAGTGGGTTTAGCCGAGCGTCATCATCATTATCCCAATCAATTATCTGGCGGCGAGCAACAACGCGTGGCCATTGCGCGAGCCTTTATCAGTCAACCTAAGGTGTTATTTGCCGATGAACCTTCGGCCAACCTTGATAGCGACA
>NZ_JBNKPP010000160.1:0-5930 GCF_050295395.1 Agarivorans sp. | reverse complement strand
ATGCCAAAGAAATCGTGGAAAGTTTCAAAGCCCTCACCCTTAACTCGGCGGTTAAACTCTAAGCCAAACAAGGTGGGTTTAGGGATGCCGCTGATCCCATTAGGACCACCGGTCAATTCGGTTAAGTTATTCAGCAACAGGCGAATAATTTCACCAAAACCTAGGGTCACAATGGCTAAATAGTCACCCCGTAAGCGCAATACCGGAAAGCCGAGTAAGAAGCCAAATAAGGCCGCCATACCACCGGCAATCGGCAAGCAAGTCCAAAAACCAAAGCCGTCAGCACTGAGTAGTGCGTAGGTGTAAGCGCCCACCGCGTAGAAACCCACGTAGCCTAAGTCGAGCAACCCCGCTAAACCCACCACCACGTTAAGGCCCAAACCGAGCATCACGTAGATAAGTGTTAGTGTGGCTAGGTCAACCGAGCCACGGCTCACCACAAAAGGCCAAACAATGGCGCCAGCCAAGGCAAAAGACACTAATAAACGATAGGCTTTAGGGTTTTGCTCTGGGCTGGGTAATTTAAAGTAGGCTTTCTTTTGGGTCTTGGTTTTTATTTTGCCGCTAAAAATTAAAGGCTTAAGCAGTTGGCTAACAAAGACCGCCGCCATACCAATAAATAGCCATTTTATATACTCAGGCTCAGCTAGGGCCAGATTTAAGCCGCTATTACTAGGCTCCATGCGGATCCCCAATAGCCAACCAGCCAATAACATAAAGGTAATGGTAGATATTAGTGCGCCAGAGAGGTTGAGCTTACTCATACTTTTTCTACCTCCGGTTTACCCAATAGTCCGGTAGGCATAAACAACAATACAAAACATAACAAACCAAACGACACCACATCTTTATATTCAGTGCTGAAGTAACCGGCAGTAATCGCTTCGGTAATGCCTAAAAGTAGTCCGCCCACTACAGCGCCTGGTATTGAACCAATCCCCCCCAGTACTGCGGCGGTAAAGGCTTTAAGCCCCGCCATAAAACCAATATAAGGGTTAATCACACCGTAGTAGATACCCAACAACACCCCAGCAACAGCGGCCAAAGCGGCACCAATCACAAAGGTTAAGGAAATCACTTTATTGGTATCAATGCCCAACAAGTTCGCCATGCCAATGTCTTCGGAACAGGCCCGACAAGCGCGCCCCATCCGCGAATGAGTAATGAAAGTAGTTAAGGCTATCATGGTGACAAAAGTCACCACAAAAATAACCAATTGCATGTAGGAAATAGTGAGATTGAAGCCATCTTCTGGACCAAAAGTCCAACCGCCAGTGATTAAACTGGGCATGGCAATATCTCGGCTGCCTTGAGAAAGCCGAACCAAGTTTTGCAAGAAGATAGACATACCAATGGCGGAAATCAGCGCAATTAAGCGGTTGCCGCCACGCACTGGCCGATAGGCGATTTTTTCAATCGTCCAACCATAAGCGCTGGTAATAATAATGCTGATGGCAAAGGCACCAAACAATAAAATAGGTAAAGAATCTAACCCCATAAGGGAAAGTGCAGCCAGTACAATAAACGCCACGTAACTACCGATCATATACACTTCACCGTGGGCGAAGTTAATCATACCGATAATGCCATACACCATAGTATAACCAATGGCGATCAACGCATAAGTACTACCAACGGTTAGTCCATTCACTAGCTGCTGAAAGAAATAGAAAAATTGCTCAGACATAGCTGCCCCAATTCAGTGGTTCAATGACCACCAATTAAGCGTCTTTAAAAACAGAAACACCGATTAGCCCAAGGCTAACCGGTGTATAGTACGGAATTACTTAGCGGCTGAAGATGAGCCGTCAGCATGCCAAGTGAATACGCCAAAGTCGAAGCCTTTAAGGTCGCCTTTTTCGTCCCATTGTAGAGGGCCCATTACGGTATCTACACTGTTGTTACGTAGGTATTCAGCTACGGCTTCTGGATCATCACCCGCGCCATTTACCCCGGCAACAATTGACTGCATTGCCGCGTAAGCTGTCCATACGAAAGGTCCGGTTGGGTCTTCACCTTTAGCCACTAAAGCATCAACGATGCTTTTGTTGGCTGGGTCTAAGTCGTATTTCTTAGGCAAAGTCACTAACAAGCCTTCTGATGCTTGGCCAGCAATCGCAGAGATATCTTTATTACCCACGCCTTCTGGACCCATAAAGGTTGCGTCTAAGCCTTTTTCAGCCGATTGACGAAGGATCAACCCCAACTCTGGGTGGTAACCACCGTAATAAACAAAATCTACATTCTCTTTTTTCAATTTAGCAATCAACGCTGAGAAATCTTTGTCACCAGCAGTCACACCTTCAAAGGCCACCACTTTGGTGCCAGCGGCTTCTAGCTCTTGCTTCACTGAAGTAGCAATACCTTCACCGTATTGTTGTTTATCGTGAATAACCGCAACCCGCTCAGGTTTAACGCTGTTGATAATGTAACGAGCGGCTGTTGGGCCTTGGTCACTATCTAGACCGATAGTGCGGAAGATTAATCCGTAACCGCGAGTGGTAATATCGGGGTTAGTTGAAGCAGGCGTAATCATCAATACACCTTCATCTTCATAAACGTCTGAAGCAGGTTGAGTGGCACCTGAACACAAGTGACCAATCACGTACTTAACACCGTCATTAATGATTTTGTTGGCTACCGCTACCGCTTGCTTAGGTTCACAAGCATCATCGTAAACCACGGCTTCAATTTGCTTGCCTGACAAAGCACCGGCTTGGTTTAATAGATCCACCGCCACGCCGCCCCCGGCAAATTGCATGTCACCATATTGTGCTACTGGACCGGTAACTGGGCCAGCAATCGCCACCTTAACGGTATCTGCTGCGTGTGCAAACGTTGCGGCACCGAATAGTGCTAAGGATACCGCTAGCCCTGAAGCTGATTTCTTCCATTTAGTCATTGAAAACTCCATGTTCGCTTTTTTATATATTGATTGTGTTTGCAGAAGTGCCGTACTAAACCTTTAATACGAAATTCACCTCATTGGCTGTTGTTTTACCCTAAATTTATAGGCTTTCACAAGTTGCTTGAGAGCAGGCGGCGCTTGCAACCTGAGTTTTTGCAACTTAAAAATCTAGCTTTTGTCGTACAATCAAAGCACTTTCAGAAAAAACCACTAGAAAGATAATTATTTACACCACATATGATCACAATTGCAGCATTTACCTCTTATTTATCCCAAATATGCTGCAAGCCAGTTAGATAAGTAAATTTTGACAAGGTTAAATCAATATTTTCAGGATAATTATAAAGAAAATATCCATAATCACGTGAGATCTAGCTGTTATCCATACCCATATTGTGAAGATTTACGCTATTAGGCAGAATAAATATGCAGTAATTATTGCTAAAAAAAGCAGGATGTAATGCTGGAATCCAGCGAAGGCTTCCAGCACAATTTGATTTAGTCGGCAGAGGGGCTTGCTGAGCTTAAGTGAACGGTACGCGTAGGGAAGGCAAACTCGGCCCCATTGGCCAACACAATATCAATTACCTTAGCTAGCACGTCTTGTTTCACATGGTGATAGTGCACCCAATTAGTGGTTTTAGTGAAGGTGTAGATAAAGAAGTCTAAAGACGAAGCATTAAAACTATTAAAATTCACCATCAGCGTTTCACTGGTATCAATTTCGGGGTGATTACGCAGCATTTGCTCTACGTCTTGTACCACCTGTCTCATTTTGCCTGCGTCCTCATAGCGAATGCCTATGGTTTCTTTAATGCGGCGATGACTCATGCGGCTAGGGTTTTCTACTGCAATGCTAGAGAAAATAGAGTTAGGCACATACAGTGGGCGTTTATCAAAGGTGCGAATCTTAGTCACCCGCCAACCGATGTTTTCTACGGTACCTTCGATACTGCGATCGGGAGAGCGGATCCAATCACCCACTTTAAAGGGTTTATCGAAGTAAACCAGCATGGCGCCAAAGAAGTTGGCCAGTAGATCTTTAGCCGCCATACCAACGATTAAACCACCCATACCACCAAAGGCCAGTACCCCAGAAATACTAAAACCTAAGGTTTGAAACACCGCCAATAGAAATAAAATAATAATCGCAGCACGGCATAATTTAGCCACCGCTTGTACGGTGGTTTTGTCTTTGCCCGCTTCTACAAATTGCTGTTCGGCCTTACGCACAAAACGCATCGCCGCCCACGCCACCATAAATACCACCGCTACTTGGCGGATAATCGGGATAAAAGGCTTGAAGTCAGAATCAAGAGTATTGGCAAATACCACCGCCACTAAAGATAGGCCCACCACCGCTATCATCCAATTGATCGGCTTCCACAGAGCAAACCAAATTGCGTCATCCCACACCGTTTTTGTTTTCTCAGTTAAACGACTCAAACGGGTGGCGATTAAACGCCACATGACAAAGGCAATCAAGGTTAGGGCTAATACCACCGCTACATCAAACATCCAGTTTGAGGTAGACAGCTGCGCTTGCTCTCGTTCTAACCACAGGGCAAATTCTTCAAACATGGGGTTCTCTCTATTAACAAACAAAACGCGGCCAAAGCCGCGTTATTCCTGTTTAGTCCAGCCGCTCTCTGTTAAGCGGCAATACCGGAGTGGCGCAGCAAGGCGTCTACCTTCGGCTCTCTTCCTCGAAAGGCTTTGAATAGCTCCATGGGCTCTTCAGAACCGCCTTTTTCCAAAATATTAGTTAAGAAGTTTAAGCCAGTTGCGGCGTTGAAAATACCTTCATCCTCAAATTTTGAGAAGGCGTCCGCCGACAATACTTCAGCCCATTTATAGCTGTAATAACCGGCACTGTAACCTCCAGCAAAAATATGGCTAAAGCTATTTTGGAAACGGTTAAAACTGGGCGGCTTAATCACCGACACCTGCTCACGCACTTCATTTAACAAATCCTGCACACTGCTGACTGAGCCAGTTTCATGATGCAAGCGGAAATCAAACAAAGAAAACTCTAGCTGGCGCACCATAGTCATCGCCGATTGGAAGTTACGCGCGGCCAACATCTTGTCTAACATGGCCTGTGGTAAGGGCTCTCCAGTTTGGTAATGGCCAGAGATAAAGGCCAGGGCTTCGCTTTGCCAGCACCAGTTTTCTAAAAACTGGCTAGGCAACTCTACCGCATCCCAAGCCACGCCATTAATCCCCGATACCGCGGATTCGTCGACCTTGGTCAGCATATGATGGATCCCATGGCCAAACTCGTGGAACAGGGTAATCACTTCATCATGAGTAAACAACGCAGGTTTGTCGCCCACCGGTTTATTGAAGTTACAAGTGAGGTAGGCCACCGGTTTAATCAGCTGGCCATTCACGTCGACTCGACGGTCGATACAACCATCCATCCACGCGCCGCCGCGTTTATGTTCACGCGCATATAGGTCGAGATAGAAGGAACCACGCAGCTCGCCGCTGGCATCGTTAATTTCAAAGAAACGCACGTCTGGATGCCAAGTATCGATGCCTTGTTTCTCTACCACTTCTACCTTAAACAGGCGTTTCACCACTTCAAATAAACCACCTAGAACACGGTTTTCAGGGAAGTAAGGGCGTAACTGTTCGTCGGAAATCGCGTAAGTGTGTTGCTTCAATTTTTCCGAGTAATAAGCCATGTCCCAAGCGGCCAAGAACTCAACTTGATAATGCTCTTTGGCAAAAGCCTCTAACTCGGCTAATTCGCGTTCAGCCTGAGGCTTAGAACGGCTGGCTAAATCATTTAAAAAGCCCAGCACTTGCTCTGGAGACTCGGCCATTTTGGTGGCCAAAGACTTATCCGCATAGCTGTCAAAACCGAGTAATTCGGCTAACTCGCCGCGTAATTTCAGCTCTTCTTCAATAATCGCAGTATTATCAAATTTCTGTTCGGTGCTGGCTTGCTCTGAAGCACGAGTACAAAAAGCGCGATACATCTCTTCACGCAACTCGCGCTTATCGGCATAAGTCA
>NZ_JBNKPP010000159.1:0-12339 GCF_050295395.1 Agarivorans sp. | reverse complement strand
TGGGGTGATGACCGGTCAGTTTTAGGCTTTTTTTGGGCAGCGCTTGGGCTGTACCATGAATAGCTATTGGTAGAATTGGTACATGGGCTTGTTTGGCTAAGGCAAAGGCGCCTAGTTTAAAGGGCTTTAATTTGCCGTCGGCGGAGCGACTGCCCTCAGGAAATAGATAAATGGAACTGCCGTTTTTAAGATGTTTCTCGGCCTGACGGAGCATTTTTTTGATGCTGTTTTTGTCTCCCCGCTTCAGTGCCACATAGCGATTTAACCACATGTTCCAACCAATCAAGGGAACCCTAAAAACTTCAATTTTCGATACCCACTTAAAGGGAATGAATAAGGCGAAGGACAACAAAATGTCCAAACCCGATTGATGATTAGACACAATGACATAGGCCTGTTGTTTGTCGACTAGCTGTAGGCCTCGGCGTCTGACTTGCCAGTGCGGCACAATCACCAGGTATAAGCTGGCCCATGCACAAGTAAAGTAGTGCAATACACGTAGCCGTTTATCAAAACAAACAGTAACTAAGAAAATGAAGCAGGCACAGAAAAAAAACACCACCGAGCTGAGGGCGATAAAGCTGAGAATAGCAAGTGACAGAAGTTGTAATAGCACTTTGGCCCCTTAAACAAAGTCCGGCTGTAATAAGCAATAAATTTTATTAATCAGTATATTAAGTGTTAACTAGCAAGCTGTCACGTGAGCTAATTTTGATTTTGTTGGTTTTATCTATATCTAAAGTGGCGTTTGAGGCGAGTAGTATGCCGCTGATTCCATTGCGCGATGGGCCGCTTTATCGTGGGGGTTGGTCTGAGTGTTAGGCGCTTGTTGCTGGCTTGAATATGTCACATAGTGAGTTAATCTAAAGATGTGTTGCGGGGAGGATGAATCTTGAAACCAGCGCTAAGTAGCTTGCTTTATCTATTTTTGGCTGCTTGTTTAATCGCGGCCAAACCTAACTTGGGTGGCTTTCGTCCACAGCAAATTTGCCAGGCGGCGCTAGCCAGCTTACAAGGCAGCCCCTTGCAAAGCGTTGATTTTTACCGTAGTCAGCAGCAAGAGATGCAATTTCGCCTTAGCAACGCGGGCCAAACGCACAGTTATGTTTGCCAGTTAGACGGAGAGCGAGTGCTTTGGCGACGTGCTCAAGACAGCCGCTGGCAGCTCAGTCCTGAGCTGCGCTTTCACTTTAATGCTAGTGCTAAACAATTATCTATCGGCCATTATCTTGGTCAGGCTCAACTGGCCGAATACTCTTATCGAGTCGGCGACTTTTAATAAGCGCTAAGCAAAACAAGGTCTTAATCACGGCGACTAGCATCAGCCATAGCTCAATCTAGCCTTGCATGTTTATCGCTGTTTATTGATTTTATTTCTCGTCTGTAGGGCTACTCACCCTTATTTAGTTGAAGATTTTGTAATGTGTATTTTTCTTGGTCAATAAATCTTGATTGAAGTGAATCTTCCTTGTATTCTTGCGCGAAATTCTATTCACGCTTAGTGAATATAACCACAAATTGTTGAAGAAAGAGTGATTTAATATGCGCGACGCGAAGTCGGTAGCGGTGCCTTCCTCATCGGTGACTAAGGCTCCAACATCTGTTCCAGCTTGGAAATTCATTGTTCCCTCTATGTTGGGCATTTTCTTATTTATGCTGCCATTACCCTATGATGGCTCTTATACCATTCCGGTGGCCATTTTGGCCAAAGCCTTGGTGGCTCTGCTTGGTGATAGTGCCCTATGGTTGATTGTGGGTTTGATCAGCATTAGCGCTCTTATGTCGAGTTATGCCATGTTTGCCAAACCGAGCTGGTTGGGCAAACATGCTTTATTAAGTGCCTTATTCCAAGTGTCTAAAGTGTGGTACTCGGTACGCATGTTGGGTTGGCTATTGGTATTGCTTTGTGCCTTTAAAGTGGGCCCAGAGGCGTTGTGGTCGGGAGACACCGGCGGCCTTATTTTAGCTGATTTGCTACCGACCTTATTAAGCGTATTCATCTTTGCCGGCTTGTTATTACCCTTGTTGCTAAATTTTGGTCTACTGGAGTTTGTCGGCACTTTATTAAGTAAAGTGATGCGGCCCATTTTTGGTTTGCCAGGGCGCAGCGCCGTGGACTGTATTGCCTCTTGGTTGGGTGATGGTAGCGTAGGTATTTTGCTAACCAATAAACAATATGAAGATAAGCACTATACTCAGCGTGAAGGGGTGGTGATTGCCACCACTTTCTCTGCGGTTTCTATTACCTTCAGCTTAGTGGTATTGGCCCAAGTTAACTTAGAGCATATGTTTGCGCCGTTCTACCTTACCGTTTGTGTAGCAGGTTTGGCTGCGGCGATCATTGTGCCTCGTTTACCCCCGCTTTCCGGTTTTAAAGATCAGTTTGTTGATGGCTCTTCGCGCCAGCAAGATGATGAAGTGATCCCCGCTGAATACACCACTACGGGCTGGGCTTATAACTTGGCAATTCAACAAGCCGGGCGAGCCAGTCATCCTAAGCAGCTGTTAAAGCAAGGCTTACACAATGTATTAGATATGTTGTTGGGGGTACTGCCGGTGATTATGGCGGTGGGTACAGTCGCCTTGGTGGTGGCGGAATATACACCTATCTTTAGTATTTTGGGTAAGCCCTTTATTCCTGTATTAGAACTGTTACAGTTACCAGAAGCTGCCAAAGCGTCGGAAACCTTAGTGGTAGGTTTTGCCGATATGTTTATTCCGTCGATCTTGGCCGCGTCAATTGAAGCCGACATCACCCGTTTTGTTATTGCTGCGGTGTCGGTGACTCAGTTGATTTATCTATCGGAAGTGGGCGCCTTGATTTTAGGCAGCCAATTACCAGTTAAACTGTGGCAGCTATTTGCGATATTTTTGATTCGTACCGTTGTAACCTTGCCGATTATTGCTGCTATGGCCCATTTATTCTTTTAAGTATCAGTTTTCTGGAGAACACATGAGCTATCAAGCTGCGGTATTTGATATGGATGGATTATTACTCGATAGTGAGCGGGTATCTTACGATACCTTTGCAGCCGCCTGTCACGACTTAGGGATTGAGTTTAAAGAACAGGTGTATTTAAAGATTATTGGTACTAATGCTCAGCAAATCAAACGCATCATAGTGGATGGTTATGGCCCAGAACTTCCCTACGATGAGCTTCGTGCGCTGTGGTTAGATAAGTACCACGCAATTACTATGCATCAGGCATTGCCGGTAAAAGAAGGTGTGGTAGAGCTATTAGAGTGGCTGAAAAGCCAAGCCATTCCTATGGCGGTGGCCACTTCTTCTAATCGGCAAGTGGCTCAGGTTAAGTTAACTAATGCTAAGTTGATTGATTATTTTGACAGTCTTTCAACGGGATGTCAGGTCACCCATAGCAAACCTCACCCAGAGATCTTTTTGACCGCTGCCAGTACTTTGTCGGTGGCCCCAGAGCATTGTTTGGCCTTTGAAGATTCTGATAACGGAGTGAGAGCAGCGGTGTCTGCGGGCATGCACGTTTATCAAATTCCCGATTTAATCGAACCTAGCGAGCAGCTTAAATCCTTGGGTCATCGGATCTGTGGTTCGCTTAGCGAAGCCTTAAACGAGCTGCGCTAAGCGAGGCCATCCGCCAGTCGTGTTTTTTTGACGCTGCTGGCTGGCATTGTTTTTGCTCTTACTGAATTATCGCAATTCGACTTGAGCAAATGATGATAGAAATTCAAATCAGTAACAATGTACAAGCTAGCCTTCCTCGAGAACTTCCTTGTTTACAGCACGCAGCCATAGCGCATAGCTGGAGCGCCCATGCCTTTGCCGTGGCTCAGCATGAGTGTTTAGCTGTGATTGAGCGAAACAGCGGCTATGTGATGTTATTTTTCGATTTATGCCAAGAGGATTACCGTCACTTCTCGCGAGTGTGTCAGTTGCGCTTATTAACCGAAGCCATCGCTGTGGCTGATTTAGCTGAGGATGAAGCGCAGGCCTTGAAGCAAAACATGTTGGCCGACTTTCAAACAGTGTTGGTTACCGATGGGGTGAATCATGCTATTACGCCGCAGCTGAAAAAGGTTCAATCTTTGGTATTGGCCTTAGCTAAACGAGAAGGTAAAGTGCCTAAGCAACAACTGGATGAGTTTCGTTGGGGGGTGATCTTAAATGATTTTGCTCAGCGCAATGATGGCGCTAGCCCTTACCTTAAAATGCAGCGCCAATGGCAGGCGATTGCCGCTCGTGGTAGTCATCCTTATATGACCGTCTCCAGCTCGGCTTCTCGGGTTCTGCACTAGTTAAAAATGGCTTGCCATGCATGACTATTTGCTGCTTAATCAGTTTTTTAGCTAACGTTTAAGTGGCGAACTTGTCTGTTATTGGTGCTTCATCATCCCGGCTATATTGGGGTTTAGCTTCTTCTGTGGTGGCATCTTGTATGTTCGCCTTTTTGCCTTGGTATACCCATCAGTATCCACTCAATGACAGCAGTGGTAATTGGCTGGCCGCGCAGCGAATTCTGTGGAGTAGCTTGCTGATGCTGTTGGGAATGGTTGCCTGCAAACAGTTTCCCTTAGTGCTACAACAGTTAAGAGCGTGGCGAGCTTGGCCTAGATTGTGTTTAGCAGCTTTGTTGGTCGGATTGCAGTTGTGGTTATTCATCTGGGCTCCAGTTAATGGTTATACGCTGTCAGTGGCCTTGGGCTATTTTGCTTTGCCTTTGGTGCTGGTGTTGCTTGGGCGTTTTGTTTATCAAGAGCGATTAAGCCGCCTGCAATGGTTGGCGGTAGCGTTGGCGGCGCTGGGCGTGTCTTATGCCTATATATTGGCTGATGGCCTGTCGTGGGTTGTGTTGTTAATCGCCTTAGGCTATCCCTTGTACTTTATGTTGCGCCGCAAATACCCCTTACCGAGTCAGGTCTCTTTTACCTTAGATAACCTCTTATTACTGCCGATTGCTCTAGCCTATTTATACTTTAACGATAGTGGCGTGACTGCCGATGCTTTAAGCGATAGCTGGTACTCGCTTGCCCCCAACTTATATTACGTAGGCTTAGGGTTTGCCGGTACGGTGCCTATGTTATTGTTTTTATTTGCCTCAAACTATTTGCCGATGAGTCTGTTTGGTTTGCTGGTTTACCTAGAGCCTATGCTAGTGTTTGTTGTGGGTTGGCTGCTTGGAGAGCGTTTGGCCGAGGGCCAGTGGCCCACTTATTTATTTATAGTGTTAGCTCTAGTGGTATTGGCGGTCGATGGTTTGCTCAGTTTAGCGCGGCAAAAGGCTAGGGGATATTCACACTAACTCGCCTATTGGAGGTCGGAGATCTTCGGTCAACGAGTTTTACTTCTGAGCGGTGCTAAATCTAAGATTGGCCGCAGGCCAATGGCTAAGTTAGGTATTTGAGCGTTGGCGTTTGATGGTTTTCTCGGTTTAGCTCGGCAAAAGTTTAGGGGATATTCATACTAACTAGCAGCGGGCGGTGGTCTCCGCCTACCGGCGCTAACACCTGAGCGGCACTAAAGCTTAGTTTGGCTGAACTCAATACATGGTCAATTCTTATGCCGTGCCAAGAGGTATATTTGGTATAGTTAATGCCGCTACCAAGCTGATTTATGGCATTGCGTTCAGTTGATAAATAGCGTTGGTAAATATTCTCCTGAACACTCATATTAAAGTCTCCGGCGGCAATGTAGTAGTCTTGCTGCTTAGCCCAAGAGGCCAGTAAAGAAGCTTGCATATTGCGGGCAAAGTGCAAGTCTTGAAACTCTTGTTTATCCACTACACCATGGATGATTGCGGCTAGAGTAGAGCGTGGCGTCTCAAAGTGAACATTGGCTAAGCTGATGGTCTTTCCTTGGATCTGGCTGTGATAAAACACTGCAAAATTCCCCCAGCCACCTAGGCTCGTTCTGGATAAACTGCCGACATGCTCTAGTGGGGTTCTGCTTACGGTACACAAGCTGTCGCAATGGCTATACCAGCTGGAGTCAAATATTTGTTTTACGGTTTCAGCTTTGGTTTCTTGCATAAAGATAATATCGGGTTGCTGAAACGACACTAAACGGCGAATTTGCTCGACGTTAGCGCCGCCACCGTTATTCAGTGTCATTACCCTTAGCTCGCCAATTTGTTGTTGCGGTAGGTTTAGTTGAATGTCTTGAAAACGAACGAATACCAGCGCACACAGCGCCCAAACTAGCCACTGCCATTTTTTGAGCAAAGGAAACAGTAACAGCGGTAATGCTAGCAGCAGCAATGTCCACCAGCGAGGTGAAAAGAGCAGTAAATAGCTGATGGTAATCGCTAGGGTGTTATCTGGATAATGGGCAAGTGAAGCCACTAGGCCAGCTAATAGCAGGCTAAGCAGTGTTAACAGAGTCGAGCTGAGCTGCAGCAGTTTTCGCATAATCGGCCTATCCTTGGCGGGCTTATTTAAGAGCTGGGTTGGCGCAAACAGAGCCAATAGTAATAGAGAGTATTTTGCCTAAGCAACAACATTAATCCGCTAGGCTAATCGTAAACTTTTTATAACGTTTACAGATTTGACAGCCAGCTTAAACAGGTGCTGTTTTTTTGACATTATTCTTGCTTTGTTTATTCAATTAAGCAAGAGTTTAGCTTCTGTATTGAAGCTGGATTGAGTTTTCAAACAGATTTAACAAGGTGAGTCTAATGTTACCGTTGTTGCCGTTGTTGCTAGTGTTTCTGGTCGTTATGTTGTTGGTATTGTATCGACGTGAAGGACATGAGCAGCTTTGGTTGCGACTGCCCACCCTAGAAGAGTATCGCCAAGCCAGCTCGCAGCCCGCCGAGCAGCCACTTAACTGTAAATATTGTCATAGCGAACAAACCTGGGAATATGGCTTGGAGAGTGTAATGGATTATCGTCGCGAATGCGCTTGCCTGGCCTGTGGTAAGCGCTTATGGCGAACTGAACAAGCCAGTATGCCAGTTAGCTAAGCTTAACGGATTAACTGTTAGCGTGGTTTTGTTTAACTGTGGTGATTTGCTTGGCCCAAGTTTGTTGGCGGCCTGCTTGTTTAGCCTGATACAAGGCTTGGTCGGCACGTTCTAGCCAATCATCGATACTTTCCTTGCCATTAAAACTGGCAATGCCCGCTGAAAAACTCACCTTTAATTCTTTGGGAGCGGGTTGATTGATTAATTCCGTTAACAGTTTTTCGCTGGTTTGATAGGCCATATCGAAGTCTGCGTCGTGTAGTAAAATAATAAATTCTTCTCCGCCATAACGAAATACCCGATCGTTAACTCGGGTATGCTGTTGCAGAAAGCGGCTAAACCACAGCAAAATTTGGTCACCAAGTGGATGGCCATGTTGATCGTTGATTTGCTTGAAGTGATCCAAATCTAACATGATCAGGCTACAGTGAATCTCACTACGCTTATATTGCTGCTTGGCCTTTTGAAGTTCGTCAAACAAGGCTCGCCGGTTGTAACAACGGGTTAGCGAGTCCATAAAGGCCAGCTCTTTCAATTCAATGTTTTGTTTTACCAATACTCTGGCTAGCCCCCAAGCAAAAATATGGGAGGCAATCACGCCAAGAGTAAAGCGCAAACCTTGATGTAAACCAAGGTGCTGCATACCCAAGATGATAGCAACAAGGCTTACTGCAAACACTAAGCGCTCGGCGACATAAAGCGGCAGGTGAATAAAACAAGCCAAAATTAATGCCGGAACAAAGTATTGGCCATGCATTTGTGGTTGGGTAAGCGCGACTAACACCGGGGGAATAGCTAATAATAAAAACCACACATCGGCGGTTTTATAGCGCTGAGACTCGGGTTGGTTAAACAGCAGAAATAATGAGGTTAAAACAGCCAAGGTACAGGGTAAAACAATCAAGCCAAACCAGCTTATGCCAAACAGCAAATGAAAGATGGTGAAGTACGCGCTAGGGATAAAGCCTGCTAGGTGCATCACCAGACTCATTTTCCGTTCTGCATATTCGACAGGAGACCATCCTGTTACCATGTTGCCAACCTTAGTGGGGTTACTAAAATGCAATTAACTGATTGCTATGTATTTAAAAATAAGATGATTTAAGCTATTCAGTCAACTTTAAGTTAGCTTGTTTACGGCTCTGTAGGGAGTTTTCTACAGCCTGCTAGGTGGCTTAAGGCATACTGCTTAATCAATTGTACAAAACGTTCTAATAGTTGTGGGTTGTCGGCATCGTTACGGTATACCGCATACATAGGACGCCAAATGGCTGGCTCGAAGGAGTGTTGTTGAATCAGTTGTTGTTGTAGGTAGTTTTCTACGGCCCAATAAGGCATGGCGGCGACGCCCATGTTGGCGGCGACCATTTGCACTAAGGTGGCTGGATTGTCGGCGTATTTCCATTGTGCTGGCTCTAGCGCCTGCGGCTTGAGTAAGTAGTTATAAACATCTAGCCGCTGCTTGGCCACCGGATAGCTAATGAGGGTGTGTTGCTGCAGATCGGCGGCTCGGATTGGCTGGTTGGGGCTAAATGGGTGCTGCGGCGAAGCAATGAGTACCATTTCATATTCAAATAGCGCTTGATAACAAAGCTGGGCTTGTGGAATAAATTCTGAACTCAGTAGCAAGTCGGCCTCGCCAGCCAACAGCAAGGGCAGACCTTGGTAATCCCGGTCATGGCAAAAATGACTATTCACACTGGGCCATTGTTGCTGAAATTGTCGCAAGCTGGGTACTAGCCACTGAAAGCAAGCATGGCAATCAAGGGCTAAGTTAAGTCGTTGCTGCGGACTGTTTAACTGTTGCTCGGTATGTTTGATGAGCGGCAATACCTGTTGCGCGAGTTGTAGTAGGGTTTGACCACTCGCAGTGAGACGAGGCGGTTGTTGTTTTCTGATCACCAATGACTCGCCGATGCGTTGCTCTAAATCTTTGAGTTGATGAGACAGCGCCGAGTCGGTAATAAACAGTTTTTCGGCGGCACTTTTTAAGGAGGAACTAGTGGCAATGGCTTGAATACAGCGCAGGTGCTTTAGTTCTAACATTGCTTCTCCTTCTCTTGGTAACGGTCTCTGCCCAGATTAAGTGGCTCCCCCTCGCTTGTACAGTGAGGGGCTGGACGACTTGTTTTAAAGTGAAAATATTTCATTTTTTTATAATTTCTCTGCCGAATAACACGGCGGCTTGGTCAGCTACTTGAGTCAATTTCAAGTTCACTTGTTTTTTTATCAATTGTGTTTGTGGCATGTCTTGCTCAATATGGCCTTTTAAACATCTAGACGGCTAAAGGATAAGAGATGATGACCACACATGTATTGGGTTACCCACGAATTGGTAAGCAGCGCCAGTTAAAATTTGCTTTGGAAGCCTATTGGCGAGGCGAGCTCCCTCAAGCTGAATTATTTGCACTAGGCAAGCAGTTGCGTGAAGAAAATTGGCAACTACAGCAAAAAGCGGGTCAGGCTTGGGTCACGGTAGGCGACTTTGCTTGGTACGACCAAGTACTGACTACCTCAATGATGCTGGGCAACCTGCCTCGACGCCATCAATCGGCAGAGCTGAGTTTAGACAGCATGTTTGCCATCGCTCGTGGTCAGCAAGGCAGTGGTTGCTGCAATGCTGCTTCCGATATGAGCAAATGGTTTAATACCAATTACCACTACATTGTGCCGGAGTTTTCAGAACAAACGCAGTTCAGCCTGCAATGGCGCCAGTTGTTAGAAGAAGTCGATGAGGCGCAGGCTCTCGGGCACAAGGTCAAGCCGGTGATTTTAGGGCCGGTGTCTTATTTGTACTTGGGTAAAAACGAATTGGGCGCGGCCAAGGATTTTGACCGTTTGTCGTTACTTAAGCAGCTACTGCCGGTTTACGCAGAAATTTATCAGGCCTTGGCTGAACGCGGTATCGAGTGGGTTCAAGTGGATGAGCCTATCCTTGGTTTGGAAATCGATCTCGCTTGGAAAGGCGCTTTGCTGGAAGCTTATAAGCAAGCGCTCAGCGATTGTAAAATTCTTTTAACCAGTTATTTCTCTGATGTTTTGGATAATACCTCGGTGATTAAAGCCTTAGCCGTGGATGGTTTACACCTTGATTTAAGTGCCGCGCCGGAGCAATTGGATGCGGTACTTAGCTGGTTACCTGAGCACTGGGTATTGTCTGCGGGAGTGATTAACGGACGTAATGTTTGGCGGGCTAATCTACCTGCGCTTATCGAGGCTTATAGCGCATTAAAGGCGCAATTGGGTGAGCGCCTATGGTTGGCTAGCTCCTGTTCGTTATTACATTGTCCCTTAGATTTAGCGGCCGAAAGTAACCTAGGTGATGCAGAGTACCGACTTGCCTTTGCCGAGCAAAAACTCACCGAATTACAGCTGCTGGCTGAGGCGATTAATGGTGATAAACAAGCGCTGCGGGTAGCCCGCCAATACAGCGCGGCCTTAAGTCGCGAGGCTAGACCGCTAACTCAGGAAGAGCAGGCGCAAGCCGCCTCAATACCGCGTCAACGCAGCCTTAGCTTTGCCGAGCGCCAAGCGATACAGCAACAACAGTTGGCATTGCCGTTATTACCTACCACTACCATTGGCTCTTTCCCGCAAACCCAAGAGATTCGTCGTCAACGTCGAGAATACAAGGCTGGGCTCTTGAGTGAAGCCGATTATAAGGCCGCCTTAGCCGAGCATATTAAACAGGCGATAGAGTGTCAGGAGCGTTTGGGTTTAGATGTCTTGGTACACGGCGAAGCCGAGCGTAACGACATGGTGGAATACTTTGCCGAACAGCTTGATGGCTTCATCGTTAGTCGTTTTGGTTGGGTACAAAGTTACGGTTCTCGCTGTGTTAAACCCGCCATCATTGTTGATGATATTAGTCGCAGCCAAGCGCTAACCCTTGAGTGGGCCGAATATGCCCAGTCTTTAAGTGCTAAGCCGGTGAAGGGCATGTTGACGGGGCCAGTAACCATACTGAGTTGGAGCTTCCCGCGTGAGGACATCAGCCGTCAGCAGATTGCTGAACAAATTGCCCTAGCCTTGCGTGATGAGGTGAATGACTTGCAGCAGGCAGGGATTCAAATTATTCAAATCGACGAACCAGCGATTCGTGAAGGTATGCCCCTAAAACGTAGTCAGTGGCAGGCCTATTTAGACTGGGCTGTGGCTGCATTTCAGTTGGCAGCCTCCAGCGCTGAACCCACTACTCAGATCCACACTCATATGTGTTATAGCGAGTTTAATGAGATTTTACCGGCGGTGGCGGCTTTGGATGCAGATGTATTAACCATAGAAACGTCGCGCTCGGCAATGAGCTTATTACAAGCCTTTGAAGAGTTTGATTATCCGAATCAAATTGGCCCAGGTGTGTATGATATTCACTCACCAAATATTCCGAGTGTGGATGAGATCAAAGCCTTGATCACCAAGGCTGCGCAGTTGATTCCCTTAGCGCGGTTGTGGGTGAACCCCGATTGCGGTTTAAAAACCCGTGACTGGCAACAAACCGAAGCGGCATTAACTAACATGGTACTTGCGAGTCAGCAATTGCGGACGAGTTTAGCTTAAGCCGTTTAACGCCGCTGGTCTATACGGGCCAGCGGCTTCATGACTTTGCTGGTAAATACACTTACACTAAGGTTAAGTTCCAGTTTGGTTAGCCCTTATGCCTAAGGCCAAGTTTGTTAGTGGCAATATCTTTCGCCACATCATTTTGATGTCATCGACTAATGCAATTGGTCTTACCGCCTTGTTCTTGGTGGATTTGGCCGACCTATTTTTCATCAGTTTATTAGGCGAAGCAGAGTTGGCCGCAGCGGTCGGCTATGCTGGTACTATCGCTTTTTTCACTACTTCTATTTCCATTGGTTTAGCCATAGCGATGACAGCTTTGGTCTCTAAAGCGATAGGTCAACGAGACATCGCTCGGGCACGTCGTTTAGTTACCCATGTACTGGCCACAGGCTTATTGATTAGCTCTAGCATTGCCGCATTGGTTTGGTGGTTTGCCCCTGATTTATTGAGTTTGATTGGTGCCAAGGGCACGACCCATGATTTGGCGGTTAACTATTTACGCATATTACTTCCATCGCTACCGGTGCTTGGTTTGGCAATGAGTGCGGGGGCAGCGCTGCGCTCGGTGGGGGATGCCAAGCGAGCCATGTGGTCGACTTTAGCTGGCGGCGGGGTGAATGCATTGTTAGACCCGCTGTTTATTTTTGCTTTTGGTCTTGGCTTGCCGGGGGCGGCGATAGCCTCGGTGCTGGCGCGCTTTGTCGTGGCGGGTGTCGCTTTATACGGGGTCACGGCGAAACACCATTTGCTAACGGCGTTTGACTGGCGTTTATGGGTGGCAGACAACCGAGAGATATTAAAGGTGGCGGGGCCCGCGATGATGACCAACGTAGCCACGCCG